>JBEKCX010000267.1:0-4484 GCA_050014655.1 Occallatibacter sp.
AGGTGAAAGGTCGCATAGTGGACCCATGTGTTCCAGGCTTGCAGCAGCACCAGCGGCGATTGCGGAACGAGCCGCCGCCACTGTTCCGTGTCGAAGAGCATGACGACGAAGAATATGCCCGTCACGATGAAGCCGTACACGTTGAGGAAATGCCAACAGCGGGCGATACCAATCGTATGCCGGTAGCCGGGCGTGGCGACGATGGGCGAAACGTAGCGAGCATCGTCCTTTGCCGTCCAGAGGCGATCCTTCGGGACTACGATCGGCGTAAGCCGAATCCATTCGCTGCCGGGCGTGCAGTGATCGTTGAAGTAGAGGCGAGGATGATCGGCCAGGATCGATATGCCGCTACGGATCAACATGGTGACGAAGAGGAAGTTGAAGAAGTGGCAGTATCGCACCCATACCGGAAAGCCATGCGGGCCCGCGAAGTTATTGGGATAGATCTGCGAGACAGGAGGAATACGAGGGAGTCCGGCAAATAGAACCTCAATCCATGCCGCAAGCACAGGCAGCAGGATAAGCACAGCGGCCGCGATCAGGATGGGTGGCCGAATCCAGATGCGGAAGCGGCGGTCGGGGGGATAATGGACGGCGGCGTGTTCCGCATCGAAGTTAACCATTGCGTTTCTCCCGTGGCGGATTGCGATTGCACTCGCCATCCGAGGGTGAAGGCCCCTACTTCGTAGTTGGGGACGAATCCTCTGCGCCGCGGAACGGCAGACGGATGCGCAGGACACGCTCGCGGCTGCGCTCCTCGGTGAAGTTGCGAGTGCGCGCGAGCAACAGATCCTCGAGCGATACCATCCCAACTATCCGGCGCTCTGTGTTGCTGTCCACGACAGGCATCCGCGTACGGCCGGTCTCTGCCATGCGATTGACAACGGTTCGCAGTGGTTCGTCAGCAACTGCCACGATAGGGCTGCTGCGCGCAAGGTCGGATACTTGTGTGAGTTCACCATTGTTAGCTGCCAGGTCCTTGCGCGTGATAACTCCGCTGAGGCGGCGATCTGCGTCGATGACAGGATAGAGGTGTTGCCCGCGGGTGGGGTCGCCATTCTTCAACAGACTCCGCGCCTCGTCGACAGAGCCGCTCGCCTCGAACGCGATCAGCCTGGTGCGCATCACTTCGCGGACGAAAAGCGTTTCCAGGGGATCCACGCTGTATTCGCGGCTAAGATGAAAGCCGCGGCGCGCTACCTTTTCCGTGAGAATGGAGCGCTTCAGCACCAGCACCGTAAAGGTATGAGCAATAACGGCGGCAACGATCAAAGGCAGAATCATGTTGACGTCGTGTGTCAGCTCAATCGCGAATACGATTCCGGTGAGTGGCGAGCGCATGGTGCCGCCAAGAATCGCTCCCATGCTGACCAGCGGCCAGAACCCGGCGCCGGCCGCGGGAAGGAATGACGCTTCCAGGCCGCCCAATGCGCCGCCCATCATGAGCAGTGGCGCCAGAACGCCGCCCGATGTGCCCGAACCCAGCGATATCGCCCAGATGGCGGATTTCACCAGCAGAACGCCCAGCAGCAGGCCGAGGGCTCCATTGCCCTGAAGCAGCGAATCAATAGTGTCGTAACCCACGCCGAGGGCCTGCGGGAAGATCATGCCTCCCAGCCCAATCGCCAAGCCTCCGATGGCAGGCCACCACATCCAGTGAATGGGCAACTTGGCGAAGGCATCCTCGGCCGCATAGACCGCGCCGGTAAGCAAGGCAGAGAGCGCCCCGGCGAGAATACCGCAAATAACGCATCCTATAAGCCCTGCCGGGCCTATGAATACCGGGTGTTGCGGCGTGGGAAACAGCGGGCCGAGGCCGATGAGGTATCGTCGCATGGCTCCCGCGGTAGCGCTGGCCAACGCGACGGGAATGAGGCTGCGCGGCTTCCACTCAAACAGCAGCAGCTCGACGGCAAGCAGAATGGCCGACAACGGCGCGGCGAATGTTGCAGACATGCCCGCCGCCGCCCCGGCCACCAACAGGGTCTTCCGTTCAGCGCTGGTGAGATGAAGGAACTGCGCGATCATTGACCCGAATGCGCCGCCGGTCATAATGATGGGGCCTTCCGCGCCGAATGGTCCGCCGGTTCCGATGGACAGCGCCGCCGACAAGGGCTTGAGAATGGCCAGCCGCGGTTGCACCTTGCTGCCGCCGATCAGGATGGATTCGATGGCCTCCGGTATGCCATGCCCGCGAATCCTTTCCGAGCCGTAGCGCGCCATCAGACCGATGATCAATCCGCCTGCGACAGGCACAAGCACAGCCCACCAGCCAATATGATTCCCCGCGGGCGAAACCAGTGCGCTGCTAAGACGCTGGTAATAGAAGAGATTGGTGAAGAGCCCGATCAGACGCAGCAGCGCGAGCGCCACATACGCGCCAACCACGCCTATCGCGATGGCCAACCCGGCGATGGGCAGCACGCGGACCGTAGCCGTAAAGTCACCCAGCTTCCTCAGTTCATTCGAAAGCTTCATGATTGACCCAGCACTTTGCGCAGGCTCTTCATCAATTCCGGGCCCCTGTCTAGCAGTTCGTCATGGTGCGCAACCGACAAGCTGTGCAACAACGTTTCCCCTTTCCTGGTGAGGCGGACAAGGACCTGGCGGTGATCTTCTTCCGTTGCAATGCGCTCCACCGCGCCATGTTCGGCCAGGCGGTCCACCAGCTCCACCGCGCTGTGATGGCGGATGAGCATGCGCGAGGCGAGTTCTCCAATGGTGGGCTTCACACCGTCCGGCAGGCCCTTGATGGCCAGCAGAAGCTGGTGCTGTTGCGGCTCGATCCCGGCGGCGCGCGCCTGGTCTTCGCTGAACCGCAGAAAGCGGCGGATTTGAAAGCGGAACTCGGCCAGTGCTTGAAACTCGCGGGTTGAAAGCTGCGTCGTCGTTGTCACATAACTATCGTATCACGATATAGCGTCAATCTCAATGGATGACATCGGTTTTAGACCTGGAACAGTCTTCGGGAGAGCTGTGGGCTCGGCAGTGACGCGAAATTCCAGCCAAGATGGTTCACGCAGGTGAAACATTCCTTCAGGGAAGTTCTAGGGCCTGTCATCAAATTGGTTTTATGCAGGGTGGAGCTGCGGCAGTAGTTTTGCATTATGGGCATGCATCGCTACGGGTCACGGGACGATCAGTGGGAGCGGATCGGAGGGTTTTTGCCGGGCCGGAGAGGGTCCGTGGGCCGTCCGGCAGCCAATAATCGGTTGTTCGTGGAGGCGGTCTTGTATCGCTACCGCGCGGGTATTCCGTGGCGCGACCTGCCGGAGCGCTTTGGAGATTTCCGCGTGGTTCACACGCGCTTCAGCCGCTGGGCGCGACGCGGCGTATGGAAGAAGTTATTCCAGCATCTGGCCGCCGACGCCGACAACGAATATGCCATGATCGACTCGACCATTGTTCGCGCCCACCAGCACAGCGCCGGAGCGCTGAAAAGGGGGGCTCCGACCAAGCCATCGGACGCAGCAAAAGCGGACTGAGCACCAAGATTCATACCACGGTCGATGCTTTGGGTAACCCGATTGGCTTTCATCTCACCGGCGGTCAGGCCTGCGACCTGGACGGGGCGGATGTGCTGTTGCCGCAAGTGAAAGCCGACATGGTGCTCGCCGACAAAGGCTTCGATGCCGATGAGCGGGTGCTGATCCCCTTGCAAAATGCCGGAAAAACCGCCGTCATACCGCCCAAGGCCAACCGCAAGGCGCCGAGGAGTTACAACCAAGAACTTTACAAGGCAAGGCACCTGATCGAAAACTTCTTCGCCAAACTCAAGCTTTTTCGCGCCATCACCACGCGCTACGACAAGACTGCACGAAACTTCCTGGCAGCCATCCACTTCGCAGCCGCGCTCATTTGGTTGACTTGATGACAGGCCCTAGGTCGCTCTTGCATCGGGCTTTTGCCGATGGCGCGGGCAACAGTTTTCCAGGTGAATCCAGAATAGCTGAATCCGGAGTCGCTGAAGCGCGGCCGGCGGCAAAGCGCATGCTGCCTTGGGGGTCGCGCCGAGTTGAGCCGGCAACGATTCCGCGTGATTGCGTCAGTTTGCATGCAGCGTTTGGACGCCATGCCCGTCGGTCGCGAAGACCCGCAGGCAATTCCGCCCGCCCGCCTTGGCCTGATAGAGAGCCGCGTCGGCGCCTTTGAACAACGCTTCGGCATCCAGTTCGCCTGCCGAAGCCGAGCAGACCCCAACGCTGGTGGTAACCGGCACCTCACGCCCCTCAAAAGGAATGGGAATGGCCAGAGTCTCCACGATGGTTGCGGCAATTCTCTCCGCAGCGTGCGCGTCGCGCAGGTCGGTGAGCAGCACGACAAACTCGTCGCCTCCGATTCTGGCTACCGTATCCACCTTGCGCACGGCTTCCAGCAGGCGATCGGCAGTAACGCGCAAGACCTCGTCGCCGGCCTGGTGGCCAAATGTGTCGTTTACTTCCTTGAACTTGTCGAGGTCCACCAGCAGGAGCGCCAGGCCCGTT
>JBEKCX010000268.1:0-4438 GCA_050014655.1 Occallatibacter sp.
TGGGGCGGATGGTGCTGGTGCTAGAACCCTCAGCCGCGCAGCAGGCGGAGCTGGACGCCCTGGTAGCGGCGCAGCACGATCCGCATTCGCCGCTTTACCGGCAATGGTTGACGCCGGCCCAGTATGGGGAGCGGTTCGGAGCGAGCGCGGAGGATGGGGCGCGGGTCGCGGCGTGGCTCGAAGGGCATGGACTCACGGTGGAGGAGATTCCGGCCAGCAACCGGCTGATTGTCTTTTCCGGAACGGCGGGGCAGGTTGCGGAGACCTTTCACACCGACATTCACTGCTATCTGGTGGCTGGGGTGGAGCATATCGCGAACTCTGAAGATCCCCAGATTCCGGCGGCGCTGACCGGGGTGGTGGGGGGCGTGGTTTCTCTGCACAATTTCCGGCGCAGATCGCAGATCAAGACACGGGTGGCGCTGGCGGCCGATGCCCTGTTGGATGAGGGGACGTTCATTGACGCGCAGCCGCTGTACACGAGCGGCGGCACGCACTATCTGTTTCCGGCCGACTGGGCGGCAATCTACGATCTCAATTCGCTGTACGACGCGGGGACGGCGGGGACGGGAGTCTCAATTGCGATCGCGGGGCGAAGCAATATCGATTTGAGCGATGTGGCGGCGTTTCGTTCAACTGCCGGGCTGGCGGCGAACAACCCAACGGTGATCCTGGTGTGGGCCGATCCGGGGCTGGTTGCGGGCGATCAGGATGAGGCGACGTTGGACGTGGAGTGGAGCGGGGCGGTGGCGCGGGCCGCCGCGGTGGAGCTTGTGGCGGGGAAATCGACCGCAACGACCGACGGCGTGGACCTGGCGGCGCAGTACATTGTGAACCATGCGCTGGCGCAGGTGGTGAGCACCAGCTACGGCAGTTGCGAGCAGGAGATGGGAACCGCGGAGCTGGAATTCTACAACAGCCTCTGGGAACAGGCGGCGAGCCAGGGAATGAGCGCATTTGTGGCATCGGGAGACGCGGGCGCGGCGGGCTGTTATGAGGGAGTGTCGGCCTCGGGATCGGGAACCGCGGTCAACGGGCTGTGCAGTTCGCCGTATGCGACCTGCGTGGGCGGAACGGAGTTCAACGAGGGGTCAAATCCCGCGCAGTACTGGGCCGCGACAAACCCGGCGAATTATGGCACGGCGCTGGGCTACATTCCGGAGGAGGTATGGAACGAGAGCGCGCTCAACGGCGGGACGGGGCTGTGGGCCTCGGGGGGCGGGGCGAGCGTGGTTTACGCGCAGCCGCCGTGGCAGAAGGCGGTGATCGGCACGAGCGCGGCCAACGGGATGCGCGCGGTACCGGACGTGGCGGTGACGGCGGCGGCGCACGATGGATACGTCATCTATGAGAACGGTTCGTACTACGTGGTCTCGGGAACCTCGGCGGCCTCGCCTGCGTTTGCCGGGGTGATGGCGCTGGTGGTGGAGCGGCAGGGCGGGAGCGGGGTGGGCAACGCCAATGCGGGGCTGTATTCCCAGTTGAGCGCCGCGCACAATCCCTTCCACGCAACGCCGTCGGGGAACAACAGCGTTCCCGGCGTGACCGGGTTCACGGCCAGCGGGGCCGAGTACAACCTAGCCACCGGCCTGGGTTCTGTGGATGGGGCATTGCTGGTCAACGAATGGAGCGCGGGTAGCGCGACGGGCACGGACTTCGCGTTGACGGCTTCGGCGGCGGGCGCGACCGTAGTGGCGGGCCAGTCGGCGACCTTCACGGTGAGCGTTACGGAGAGCGGAGCGGCAAAGGACGCTGTCGCGCTGACGGCGAAGGGACCGAGCGGGGTGACGGTTGCCGTGCAGCCGGGGTCGATTGCGCCGGGAACGGCGGCCACGGTGACTATCGCGGTGGGTTCGGCCGCGGCGGCGGGAACCGGGAGCGTTACGATCACCGGGTCGGACCTTTCCGGAACGCAGACGCTGACCTATGCGCTGACGGTGACGCCAGCGCCGGCGCTGACGCTGACGGCGGCGTCGAGTTCGGTCGTGGTGGCGGAGGGCGGTTCGGGTACGGTGAGCTTGACAGCGGCGACGAGCGGGTCGTTCACGGGCGCAATCAGTTTCTCAGTGAGCGGGATGCCGGCGGGGGTGACGGCGGCGTGGTCGGCAAACCCGTTGGTGGCGGCATCGAGCGTGAGCGCAAATCCAGTCACGCTGACGCTGACGGCATCCGCGACGGCGGCGGTTGGAGTGACCAGCATAGTGGCCACCGCGGCCGGGGATGGCCTGGTCTCAAGCCAGAGCATCCGATTGCAGGTGCAACGGGCCGCGCCCATTACGCTGGCCGTCTTGCCTGTCGAGTTGGCGGCCGGGGCGGTGGGAACGCCGTATCCGCAAACAACCATCACGGCTGGCGGCGGCGTTGCTCCCTACACCTACGTGGTGAGCAGCGGCGCGTTGCCGGCGGGGCTAACTTTGAGCACGGCCGGCGTGCTGACGGGAACGCCGGCGGCGGCCGGTTCGTTCCCCTTCACCATCACAGCGACAGACAGCAGTCCAGGAGCCGGAGCGAACACCGGCCGCCAGAGCTATACGGTTGTCATCAGCCAGGCCGCGGTTACGGACTTCACCATCGAGGTAGCCAGCGGCGCGAGCAGCTCGGCTACGGTGCTGCCGGGGGGGAACGTCGGGGAGAGCTTCACTGTTAGCCCGGCGAACGGAGCTGGCGTCTTCTCGGATGCGATCGCGCTGTCGGCCAGCGGCCTGCCCGCCGGAGCGACGGCAGTCTTCTCGCCGGCGAGCGTCCCGGCCGGCTCGGGAACCACCACGGTGACGCTGGCGATCCAGGCGCCGCAGAGTTCGGCGGACTCGGTATGGGCCGGCGGCGGGGTTGCCGGCAGTCTGGCCCCGTTCTCCCTGGCGCTGCTTCTGTTGCCGCTTGCCGGCAGGCTGCGGCGCGGCGGCAAGCGGATCGGGCGGCTGATCTCCTTGCTGCTGGCCATCGCCGGCATGGCGGCGATAGTGGGGCTGAACGGCTGCAAAGCCGTCAGCGGCTCCCCTGGCCAGACCTCGCAGACCTACACGGTGACCGTGACCGGAACCTCGGGCGCGCTGTCGCACTCCACCACCTTCACTCTGACGGTTGAGTGAAAAGAAAGACCTGAAGGGCGCAAGTCGATTGGCGGTTGAGCACGCCTCAGTCGAAGAGGCTGAAGCTCTCGCTGATGTGGGCGGTGATTTGGGCGGTGGTCTCAGGGAGGTCCTGGGTGATTTCGAGGACGATGGCGGGAGCAGCAGGGAGGGCCTGGAGGGCTCGAACGGCAACAGGCCAGTCGATGGAGCCCTCGCCGGGCCAGAGGTGCTCGTCCTTGACGGCGTGGTTGTCGTGGACGTGGACGGAGGCGATGCGGGAACCGAGGGAAGCGATGGCCTCAGGGACACCGACGGTGAGGTGGGCATGGCCAAGGTCCAGGCAGACGCCGATTTGATCGAGGTGGCCCATCTCTAAGATGGTAATGAGGTGGCTGGGGGTGGTGGGCTCACTCATGAGGTTCTCGACCAGCAGGCGCACCCCCAGGGGGTGGGCAAAGGCGCCCAGGTGTTCGAGGGCGGCGATGGCGTGCTCGATGCTGCGCAGCGACCATCCGTCGTCGCGTTCGCCGAGGTGGAGGATGAGGTTCCGGAAGCGGATCTGCTCGGCGCACTCAAGGGCGCGCTTGACTTCGTCCATGGCGTCGATGCGCCGCGCCTTGTCGGGGTGCAGGAGATTGACGGCGGGAGCGCCGGCGCGGCCCATTTCACGGTCCGGGAAGAGCGGTGCGTGCATGGAAAAGGGTTGCAGCGGGTTGGAAGAAAACCAGTTGGCGAGCTCGGTTCGGTGTTCACGGCTGGTGTAGTCGAAGTGCTGACGGGCGGCAAAGATCTCGACCGCTTCCGCACCCGAGCGGGTAGCCAGCTCAAGCAGGCCCGGGTGCAGGCGCTGCTTGAGGAACAAGTGCGTGGACAAGACTCGCAACATGGTCAAAGGCTCCCCCATTGCGATCCGGAAAGCAGATCGAACCCTATTCCAATTGTCTCATTTTCACGTAGTCTATGCCGAGGCGTGTATTGCGGGAGAGGATGCAGCGAGCCAAGGGCGATGGGTCGAGGTGCAAGCCCGCGGATCCGGGGCGGTCGCAGGCTTGCATCCCGATAACGCACAACTGGGGAACGATTATTCTCAACAGCCAACTCTCCCGGAGATCGCGCCGCATGGATCGCGACGGTCCCGGTGAGGTAAGTGAAGGTGATGGGCCCTGTGCTGAACGGCGGGATTGCCGTTCGTTCTAACCACTGAGCGCATCTTCCCCGCGCGCTCTAGCAGCCGCACGTTCAAGAGAGTGAGATTACCCCCGGCAGAGCCGGGGGCTTCTTTGTGTGAGCCGCTCGAAGCGGCTTGAGCGGGGTCGCTTACGCGGCCCCGGTTGATTGGAGCCACCTTGTCGGTGGCAGGTCATTTC
>JBEKCX010000269.1:0-4423 GCA_050014655.1 Occallatibacter sp.
TGCGGATTCGGGAGCCAGCCCCAAAGAGATCAAGCCGGTCTACAGCGCCTATACCCCGCCTGCGCGCAAAAAGAAGAAGAAGGTCGAGCGCACCCGCTTCCGCGAGTCGACGCACACCTTCCGGCAGAAATCGGCCCAAGCCGCGGCTGAACCGCCTCCTTCGCCTCCGCCGGCGGAAAAAGGCAAGAAGAACGCCGGCTTGACCTCCGAGAAGCCCGGAAAGAAGGAGAAGATCCGCCTTGGCCAGGCGCCTACCAAGACGCTTCCCCATGCGCCCGATACCACAACCGAGAACGCTGGAGCAGTGGAGCAGGCGGCGAATACCACCCCGGAGCCGGTGAACCCGCTCGAGCCAGCCAAGCCGGAGAAGAAGACGCGCCTCAGCGATCGCGCCAAACTGCCCAAACAGCCCAAGGCCAAGGGACCGCAGGTGGACAAGCAGGCCCCGGCCGCTCCGGACGCCGCCGAGGTTGCCGATCGGCAGACCCAGGCTGCTCCGCTGGGCCTGGCTGGCGAAACGGCCGCCAAGAAAAAGAAGAAGGCTACCACCACCGGCGAAAAGACGCGCCTGACCGACAAGAAGAAGCCCGAGGCCCCCACGCAGCAGCCGGCCGCTACGCCCGCGGCTCCTGACGCGCCGACTCCTGCTCCAGCCCCGCAGACCCCGCCGCCGGCTCCCCAGCAGTAGCCGCGAGTTGTAATTGAAAGAACCAATGGTTGGAGGGATCGTATATGCGTTTCTTGGCGGTTTTGTGTTGGCTCATGATGGCGGGGTTGCTTTCTCCTCAAACCAAGTTGATGGCTCAAGACTTGAAGTTGCTCGTGCTGGACGCTTTGGATGGAAAGCCACAGGCTAGTGTGGAGATCGAGTATTTTTGCGTGGGTCTTCCAAGGAATACGGGACCCAATAGGGCCGTAACAGACAATGAGGGATTTGCGAAGATTTCGAACCTCTGTAATGACAACCAGGAGATCGACATCTCAGTGTATCCGCCGAATAAGAAAGAGCAATGCGGTGTTGGCCCAATCACTCTTAAGGAGATCCTATCCGTGGGAGCTGTTGCGCAGCCAGATGCTGCTGGCGGAATCTGGTGTCCTACTAAAGTGAGCAAGAATCTTAAACCTGTGCCGGGACAGGTAATAATGTTCGTCAAGAAGCCTACGTGGTGGCAGTCTCACGTTACAGGATGAAATTTGGTTTAAGGTCTACATTCATGACGTGCCCCGACGTTTGTGCAACCACAGTGTGTTTTTCGAGATCTCTGTTTACCGGCAAAATTGGATAGCAACCGATCGAGCCATCCCTCTGGCCTGGGAATTCATTCTCAGGCCAGAGTCCTTTTGCGCGGATTCAGCCTGGGTGCCCCACCCTCGCCGCGTCACTGTTTTTGCCGCTACAGCGGTTCCACAATTGCTGCACCCCGAAACCACTGCGCTCAAGTGGCATTTTCCTCAAGAAAATGCCACCTTGCTCAACGCCGGAAAGGGCACGTGAATTGTGGAGCCGCTCTAAGGTGGGAGGGACAAAATCACCGGGTCAGAGACCGAGCGGACCGGCGGCACCTACCATGGAGATCGCTCGATCTCAGTCACCCGCACGTACTTGGCATCGATTCCGCCGGTCAACTTGATTACCATGTTGAACAGGATTGCAAATACCGCTCCTGTAAGCCAACCCGATACAGCATATGCAAAAGTCTGCACCGCGCCCCACAGAAAGTTCCACGCAAGTACATCGGAACGGACGAGGTGGAGGTTGAACGTAAATTGCACGAATGGGGCAAAGACACCGAATGGGGCAAGCATCTCGGAGGTTTGATTAATCGAGGTCCAAACAAAAAAGCCTGCGCCAACAAGGCCATAGATGACACTGAACACGACGGCGACAGACTGCCACCGAATTGCCACAATGCGAGCGTTCATGATAGGGAGATTCTACTCCGGTCGGCGTGAACCCGAACAGAATCATCTGTTCAGCGCGCGTTCAGGGATCCGGGCCGGATGGTCGCCAATTCGGAAACTGACTCACTCAAACGATGATTCGCAGCCTCAAGATGCTGTAGGCTCAAGAGAGAATCCTTTCTTCGGAAGCTCATCGTGGCCCAATCTTCGCTCTCATCGTCGCGCCCTTTCTTTCATCCCCGCCCAGGCAGCGCCCTGCACTGCGGCAAAGTCTCGCTCGAAGCCCTCGCCAAGCGCTTTGGCACGCCGCTCTACGTCTACTCCGCCGCCCAGATCGTCGAACGGCTCACGCTTTTTCAGCGGGCGTTCGCCAGCCGCGATCACCTGGTCTGCTACTCGGTCAAAGTCAACTCGGCGCTGGCCATTCTCAAGCTGCTCGCCGAGCGCGGAGCGGGTTTCGACATCGTCTCCGGCGGAGAACTGGAGCGGGTGCTGGCTGCCGCGCCCCAGGCGGTGGACCGCATCGTCTTCTCCGGCGTGGGCAAGACTGCCGCCGAGATCGATCTGGCGCTCAACGCGGGAATTCTCCAGCTCAACGTCGAGAGCGAGGCGGAACTCGAGCTTCTGGCCGAGCGCGCGGCCAAGCTGAAGAAGAAGGCGCGCTTTGCCCTGCGCGTGAACCCCGACGTCTCTGCCGAGACTCATCCTTATATCTCCACCGGTCTGCGCGAGCACAAGTTCGGCGTCGATATCCGCCAGGCGAAGAGGATTTACAGGAGCGCGGCCGGCAACCGCTGGCTTGACGCGCACGGCGTGAGCTTCCATATTGGTTCGCAGATTCGCTCGGCGGAGCCGTTCGGCGAGGCCATGGAGCGGGTCGCCGTGCTGCTCACTCAGTTGCGGCGCGAGGGCATTGCCCTCCAGGCTGTCGATGCCGGCGGAGGCCTCGGTATCGACTACCACGGCGGCGCCTTTGACGCCGCGGCCAAGGTGCGCGAGTACGCCGGCGCACTCGAGGTCGGACTCGCCGGCTTCAACGGGCGCCTGATCGTGGAGCCGGGGCGGTTCATCGCGGCCCAGGCCGGGGCGCTGCTGGCGCGGGTGCTTTATGTGAAGCGCAACGGCGGAAAGACCTTCGTGATTGCCGACGCGGCCATGAACGACCTGATTCGCCCGGCGCTCTACCAGGCTCATCACCGGATTGTGCCGGTGCGGCCTCGCCAAGGCAAGCCGCGCGTCGTGGATGTGGTGGGCCCGATCTGCGAGTCGGGCGACTTTTTCGCTCACAACCGCAAGCTCGCCCCGCTCGAGCCGGGAGACCTGATCGCGCTGCTCGATGCGGGAGCCTACGGCATGGCGCAAAGCTCGAACTACAATACGCGGCTGCGCCCAGCCGAGGTGCTGGTCGAGGGCGCGAAGGCGCGGCTTATCCGCCGCCGCGAGACCATGGTCGACCTGCTCGTGCCGGAGATACTTTGATCTTGCCGCATGATTTTCTTTGTCGGCGGCGGTATGATCTCTTGTGAGGACGCAATGGATGAGCGCATCACAATCGAGCCAGGGAAGCGATCCGGCCAGCCTTGCATCCGTGGCCTGAGAATCACGGTCTGGGATGTTCTGGGCTGGCTGGCGGCCGGAGTGGACGAGGAGACGATTCTCGCCGACTATCCGGAGCTGGAATCCGCCGACTTTCCCGCCGTCTTCGATTACGCCGCGCGCGTGGGACGGCGCGTTGCGCTGTGAAGCTGCTCCTGGACGAAAACCTCTCTCGCCGGCTTGTCAGGCGCATTGCAGACCTGTTCCCGGATTCCGAACACATTGGCGCCAAGGGGCTGCTTCAAGCGCCGGATTCGGTAGTGTGGGAGTTCGCAAAGGTTAACGGCTTTGCAATCGCTACGGCGGATGCCGATTTCTACGAGCTGGCCACGACCCTCGGGCCTCCGCCCAAAGTGATCTGGCTTCGGGGCTGCGATTACCCGACGCCAGTAGCCGAAGACCTGATTGGAGGTCAGGCAATTAGGATCGTTGAGTTCCTGAACGACCCGGAACGGGCGGTGCTGATCCTGAGGCGGCAGTGACTCCCGGCTTATCCGCCGCCGCGAGACCATGGCCGATCTGCTCGCCCCGGAGTTGCCCTGAGCGCTGTGCGCCCTTCCATCCCGAAAAGGGTGAATCCCTCATTCCCCGCGCAACGCTCGCTTGTACTCCTCCGTGTTGCGGATGGATTCGTAGCCCTCTGGCAACTCATCCCACGGTTCGGGTGGTATTCCAGTCGGCTGGTCCAGGATGGCAAGCGCTCGCGCGATGCGAGAAGCAGAAGGTTTCTCTCGCGCGGCCAACCAAGCTTCATGCTGCAAATGGGCCAGCTTTTCCGCAACTGCAACATTGATGAATTGATTCAAGGAAATACCCTCCCTCCTCGAGAACGCTTCGGCGCCATTTCGCACGGACGGCATGAGCCGAAGCGGGAATCTGGTCATCGCAATTGTGCCTCGATTAGTCCGCATGGGAGAATTCTCCT
>JBEKCX010000270.1:0-4419 GCA_050014655.1 Occallatibacter sp.
ACGCCACCTTGCCCAGCTCGGCTTACTCCTGCCCCACCATCACACGCTCTACCCAGCTGTAAAGCTGGCTGCGATCTTCGGCCTCAAAACGGATTTCCTCGCTGGCCTCGACAAAACGGCCAGTGGCTTCCAAACTCAACTTCTCTGCGTCGTCCATGCGGATGTTCACTACCCAGCATGACCGCTCTTTCAGGCTCATCTTGTATTGGAAGAGAGTGGCATTTGCCTTTTCTTCTCGAACGGGGGTATCGTTTTCTTGAAGGCTGTTCGCATGCATGGGAGGCTCCCATGATCGGACAATTCCCACAACGGGGGACGCGGCCGACCCCGCCCGCGGCCCCAAGCGCCAGTTGCAAGTACCGTCTCAGGCGCGCGGCGTGCGCTTGCGGCGTTGCCGCGCTGCTAGCTGCCGGGGCGGCCACGGCCCAGATCACCATCAATACCAAGACCGGCACCGTGACCAACGGCGCAACAGGCCGGACCATCAACACCATCGACCGGCGCTATCAGCAGATCGAGCCCACCCACGTTCCGCTGGCCAAGTCCGATCTGGACGCCAAGGCGCGCCTGGAGCTGATCCGCGTGCTCTCGTCGGAGCAGGGATTCGCCATGCGCCCGTTTCCGCGCGGGCACAGAGGCTTGACGCTCAAGGCCAACGGCAAGCTGGAGCCGGTTGGGGAAGGCTATCTGGATATGGTGACCAGCGAGGGTCTGTCGGCCAAGCCCGGCGACCGGGTGGTGCTGACCGACGTCAAGATCGAGCGCTCGCGGATCGTCTTCGAGCTGAACGGTGGGCCAGACCTGAAGCACCGTCTTCTGCGTCACATCGAGATCGGCGCGGGGCCGGATGTGACCGTTCCGGTGGTGCAGGGGAACAACGAAGAGCCGGTGGGCGCGCGCCTTACGCTCACCTTCGAGGATCATGTTCCCGAGCTGACCGGCGCGGAGGTGAAGGCGCTGCTGGCGCCCTTGATCTCTTTCGACGTGAAGACGCCCGTGCAGGCCTTCACAGATACGCTTCCGACCAAGCTCAAAGAGGCTATCCTGAACCATCATGTGCTGGTGGGCATGAGCACGGAGATGGTGCTGTTTGCCAAAGGGCAGCCCGACGGCAAGTCGCGCGAAGTGCAGGGCCAGATGCCCTTCGAGGAGTGGATCTACGGCAAGCCGCCCCACGATGTGGAGTTCGTCCGCATCAACGGCAACCGCGTGATTCGCCTGGAGATCGCCAAGATGGGCGAGAAGCCGGTCATCTTTACCAAAGACGAAGTGACCGGGCTGCTGCGCACCGACGGCACGCCGCTGGAAGCCGCCGGCGAGCCGAACACGCGCATTGCCAAAGTGGGCGACGTGGAGCGCGATCCAGATACGCAGGCGCCGGCCGCGCCGCCCAGCCTGCGCAAGCCGGGCGAGAAACTGCCTTCCGACAACCCGGACATCGGGGTGATGAGACCGGTGCAGTTCCCCAAGCAGCCGGACTCGACTCCGGACCCGGACGCTCAGCCGCCGGCCAGCGCGCAGCCTCCGCTGCCGGACGCCTCGCAGCCGAGCCCGCCCAAGCCGCAGCCGGTCCCGCCCGCCGGAGCCAGCCAGCCGGACTGAAGCGGGCGCGGGCCGCCTTCCTGTAGACTGGAAGCAGCGAGTCCGGCTCCCTCCAGTCAAGTGCGTTGGCCATTGTGGGCAATTCCTCTGCGGCCGGAGACCTAAGCAGCAGGCGAGTTCCGGACCGCACCGTTGAAGCCGTCCGCCACGCCACCCCATCGACGAAGACCTGTCGCTGGGGCCCCGGCACTGCGGATGCGCGCAGAGACAACCCCAAAAGGAGAACCACCCGACCGATGGCCAAGATTGCAAAAACAGGCGACCGCAAGAAGATGATGGACACGACGAAGTCGACCGACTGTCCGAAGTGCAGCAAGCCGACGCGCATCGTCAAGCGCGTGAAGGACCGCGAGCGCGGCGTCCCCGGCGGAGTGTACATCTCGTGCTCTGCGTGCGATTTCTACGAGAAGCTTTAGGCGCTCAAGGAAGTTCGGCGCAGGAAACAGCCCGGCAGATTGCCGGGCTTTTTTCGGCTAATGCGTGCCGATTTCGTGGCAAAAAGCGGGGTTTTTGCAGCGAAAATCAACGAAAAATGGGGCTGAATCCGCTCATTTTCGATGAGATGGATCGGCTGAATTCGTGCGATATTCCGTCGTAATATGTTGATTCTGCACTGGTTAGTCTCCATTCTGTTGAGGGCTTCGGAGTGCCCGCGTATACCCCCTGGGGGGGTGGGGGGTATCGTTTTTTGGGCTGCTTGGGGATTCCGGGTTTGCCGGGAACGCGGGCGCGGATTGGCTTCTCCACTTTTCCCTCCATTCCCATTGTGCGCCGAATGAGGGCTATCTTCGGCAATGAGCGGGCGGGGGGAGAATTGTGGTTTCCCAAGTCTGATCCGCCGCGGCGGACCAGGCCTGGGAAACCCAAACTTAGAGCATTTTCGGGAATTGTGTAGATCAGAAGTGTATTGGCATCCCATCCTTTCCGCAGAAAAAAGCGGAAAGGATGGGGCACGGAAGTCTACAGTAAAAGCGAAAATGCTCTAGTTGGAGATTGAGATGCTGGCCGCCCGCCTGCCGAGGCGCCCCGCATCCCGCGAAGCAAACGGCGTCAGGAAGTCTTGTTTTTCGTCGTGTGCGTGATGTTGATTTGAGTCTTGCCACCATACTCTGACGAAACGGGGATGATCGTAACCAAGACGGATTCCTGCTCGCTCTTAATGAGGTTGAAGATTGCGCCCTTGTCGACTTCAAAGAAGATGGCATCGCTGCCAAACTTGCTTTTCTTATAAAAGTCGATCACCTGTTCCTTCGAGTCTGAAGTGACAAAATAGGCAGAAACTACAGACTTACCTGCCAAGTTCATCCGCTCGACGCTCTTGCTGGGCTGCGCACCGGGGTAGATTTCGACGCCGAGATCGGATGCAGTGAGGGTCTCCTTCGCAAAGCGATGCTCGAATTGCGCCTGTAGCGCCTGAATCGCATCGGCGTACGTCTGCTGGACAATCGGTGCGGAAAGGAAGCAAAAAAAGCCGATTAACAATGGCACGGTCACGAACGGCTTCAGGAGATGCACAAAAACCGGGCGCTTCCAGCGCAAACCAAGCTGTTCGATCACCGGGCGGAAGGCGCGCTTGTACTGAGCCGTCACCCAGTTACGCGGCTGGAGCGCGAATAGAATCAACGTGACGAGGGGACGGGGGCCCATTATCGCGAGAATCCCAATCCCCCACATGCTACCCATTTTGTCCAGGACGCGGGATAAGCGGTTGAGAAGCGGGCGCTTGAGTTCGACGAAGTGTGGCTCCCAGCCGGAAGAAAAGAACATAAGACCACAGACGGAGAGGGGCGGGGTCCAATTCCGGCGGCTAATCTTCGGCAGATCGCGTCTGAAGTGTTCGCGCATCCGTTCACGAAAAGTCTCGTAACCCGTTGCAGGTGTGAAGGGGAGGAGCAGGACGAGTTTCTCGGGAGGCACGTGTTCGACGATGTGCGCGACCTCCCACTCGACTCCCTTGGTAAAGCCGACTCGCAGCACAATGAGTTGCGCATGCGAGACCCACTCGGCGACTTTGGCCTTCCACTGCTCGTCGGAAACCCGTATGCGGGCAGCCCCGAGCTTGGGTAGGAGATCGTAGGGCTTCCCGATGGCGACGAATGGGCCGAGTTCGTTCATGGCAACGGCGAGTTGCTCTTCCTCCGATGCGCCGAAGGCCTCTTCAAAGGTGCCGTCGCCATACATATATTCGCCAGGCTCGGGCGGGATAGGATCAATGTCGTCGGCATCGAAGGGGCGAAGATAGACCACCGGCGGGCGCGGGTCGCGCTCGAGGAGCTGCTCGGCGTTCGGCGCGAGGTACTGGCGGGAGCGCCGGAGGCTAAGGACACCCCCGCAAATTGTCATTACACCTATGTAAAACCAAAAAGATGGAAGATTTTGAAAATCTGGTGGCAGCCATTCGAGAGGAATCGCAAGACTGCCGACCATCATGGTAAGACCGGAGAGAATCGAAGAGATTCCGACCGATCTGAGCCTGCGGCCGCGGGTACGGCGCTCGGCTTCTTCCTGGATTTCCTGCGGGAAGTCGGCTGCGGAAGGCTCTTGAGTGGAAGCGGAAGACTCTAGATTGAAAATGGATGGCATGCGGCCCATGCAAGCCCCCTTTCTAGCAGGTGACTCGAAACGCATTGTCAGGCGTGGTAGGCCGCATTATAGGGGCACCTACCTGCCTAATTCAATGGCCGCGGCGAATGGTGCAGGGCCGACGCATATAAATGGACCAGTCTTGCTATATGCAAAACGGGGTGATGCTGTGAGAAGGGGATATGGACAATCCCCTGAAGTATTTTTCTGAGTTGACAGACCCTCGGGTGGAAC
>JBEKCX010000271.1:0-4377 GCA_050014655.1 Occallatibacter sp.
CCGGGGCTACTTCAATCGCAACATTGAAGGCGCGGAAACAAGAGGCGGGTGACAGTTACAGAGCTCAAGTCATCTACGCTGCCAGGATGTTGGAAATCGATCCAAATAATAAGAGCGCCGCTGAGTTGTTGCTCAATCTGATCCCAAAGGACATCGACGGTCCACAACAAAAGGTCTGGCTGGAGCTTGATGAACTACCTCAATGCCCGTCGGGAAACTTGTCGGATTCTGATCTGATGCCGCTCTTTCGTCTTCAGTACCATCTACCTCGATTGTTGGCGAGGGCCGTTCTGCTTGTCCCAGACAAAATGCAGGATTATGTCACCTACGCGTACATCTCGATCCAGAACCCGGAGAGCGACTATGCAATACAAATGCAAAAGGTCTGCCGAGTGAAGCATTTGGAATTCGTGAGTGCGGTGGACAAGATGCCCTTAGACGATAAGAAATGGTTTGTGGCAAAGATATTCAACCCTGACGGCTGCCATCCACTTGCTTTTCCAGAGCAGTGAAGATGGTCTACCGGAACATCCGCTCATCGAAGACAAACGCCTGTGCCGGCTCAATCTGCAACTCGCCCATGCGGGAATGGAGCGGATTGAGCAAAACGTTCCACTCGGCGCGGATGGGAACTGAGGGAACCATCAGCGCCAACGAAGAGCGTGCTCGTATCCAGGCGTCGCCCAGATCGCGGGTCGTGGCTGCTCCAGCCGCGCCGTTGTCCGCCCACCATGCGGGCGGCAACTCAACCGATTGCAGGGTGCGCGCCGGTTCTCCCTCCGGCAGGAGCGCGGAGAGACAAACCAGGTCGTCCGGCGCCTGGCCGGGTTCCAGATGGACAAACAACTCGACGGCGGCGAGCGCCAGCGAGGTGGAAGCGTAGACCATCGGCACTCCGCGCGAGTTCCAACGCCCGCCGAAGCGCCGCGCTCCCTCGCCGGAGAACGCCTCGGGCGCGAATGGCTCCCGGCAAAGCCGCCAGATGCGCATCAGCTGTAAACGCCGTAGGAGATGCGGCCCAGCACGTCCTCCACTTCGCGCACGCCGGGATCGGTATCCAACTGGTCCAGCGGACGCCCTCCGCGCAGGGCGCGATTGGGCGTCTTGAGCCATTGCGCGGCCTTCTCCTCGCTGCCCAGCGTCTCCGCGGCCGTGGCAAACACCTGGGCCAGGCGCACCGTCCGGTCGGATTCGGCCGCCGTCAGCCGCGCGTGCTGGGCCAAGCGCCGGGTCAGCGTGCGCAGCGGAATCCCGATCTTCTCAGAGATCTCCGCCTGGCGCAGGCCCATCCGATCAGCCAGCAGAAAGAGCGCCTCTACCGGCAGCCCCTCGCGCACGAGGTCAGCCAGCGCGCCGCCTTGCTGCATCGGCCTGCCAAGAACCGGCTCTCCACCCAACACACCGGGAGCTGTGAATGTGGCCATGATCTGCCTCCGAACCCAGTATACGCCATTTGGCCAAACCGCACACGCCAATCTTGCACCACCTGGGAGGGGATGGCGAACCTTGCCTTTCTCCCGAGGCAGACCCGCAAGCATGGATGGCGTCGCGGACCAGGCCTTCGAGATCTGGAATTTCACCGATTCCAAATCGTCAGCCGACGATATTCCCATAAGGATTGTTTTTCCACTTGACAAAATATTCGTATTACATAACAATTGCTTATAGATAATGAACAGCGCACCCCAAAGACCTCCCGGCGAGAGCGGCCTCTACAACCGCATCGCCGTCCTGCGCGCCGAGCGCGGCATCAGCCGCCAGGATCTGGCCGACGCCATGGACGTGAACTACCAGACCATCGGCTTTCTGGAGCGCGGCGACTACAGCCCCAGCCTCAAGCTGGCCCTCTCGCTGGCCGAGTACTTTGCCCTCCCGGTCGAGGCGATCTTCTCGAAGCAGCCCTTCCAGCCCCTCAGCCAGCAGGTGTACGGGACGAGCAGAACCAAGGCCACGCAAAGATTCGAACCCGACATGGAGGAACCGCAATGAGAGCCGAACTTGCCTTGTTTGGAATGCGCTTTGATATGCATAGCCGCGCCCGCCGCCGCGTGTTGGTGGCGCTCATCTACGCCGCGTTTGCCGCGCTGATGGCCGCCAGTTGGTTCCTCGACCGCTGGCGAATGAGCGGAACCTATTTCCTCATGAACTTTGCGCTGCTAGTTAGCTGGTTCGTTCTGGGCGGCTATTACCCCGGCGGCTTGTTGAGACCCTTTGACGGGTACGTCCGCAGGCGAAATGTATCGCCGCCGTCAACGGCGCTAGAGCTGAACGGCGACCCGGCCGCGCCGGCAGTGCGCGAAAGCCTGAACGACGAACGCGAATTCCGCGAGCGCGATCGCGCCCACTACCAGGCGTTTCGGTGGTTCGCCATCGCGTTTCTGTTCCTGTCCCTGTTGGCGAACCCATACCTGGTGGGCTGGCTGCATCTCACCGCCGATCGCATCCTCGATCTGCTCCACGGTGGGCTGCTGGTCGCGCTGATGCTGGGCCTCACCCTGCCGCAGGCCATCCTGCTCTGGACCGAACCGGACATGGAGGCGGAAGCAGAAGCGCCTTCGGCATGAACGAAAGGCCCGCGGCTGAAGCCGGTCTTGATACAGGCGGTTTCAGGGGCCTGAAGGCCCCTGCTCCCTCCGATAACTACGCGATCAGCGCAACCTCGGCCCGCTTACCCAGACCGACGACGACGCCAAGTGGCGCAGGGCTATCGCCGCCACGATCTGATTTCAGAGATGAAGGCTCACCAAGCCACTGCCCTCGTCCGGGTGATGGATCTGCGACAGAAAAGCGCGAAAACAGTCATCCACTTGAAAATCCCGACGAATTGAAATATGGCCGCGGTTCTCTTTCAATTCGAGCCGCCAATACAAAAAATCATGGCCCCAACCCCCGGCGCGTATCATGTAGTAGTATTCGATTTCGCTTAAGTCTGCCCACCTCTCGAAAAGTGCGTAGCGTACATAGATACGCGTATCTTCCAGCACAACTCTCGAGCGCAGCGCATAGGCACAAAGGTAGAATCCAACCGGGACGCAGACCACGGAGACGAAGAGGGCGAGAAAAACCATATTCCAGTCCATGACGACACTCCAAACAATGAAGGCGATTCCAATCCCCCCGAAAAGCATCCCTTCGGCCAGATGAATCACTTGCCACAGCCAATGCAACTGGTAAACATGCCGTTCCTGGTCTGCTGGCGGGAATCCTTCCATGTCATCCTCCAACGCTGGCAGTGCAGCGGTGTCGGTACTGTCTTATGCGATCACGGCAACCTTGGCGCGCTTGCCGAGCCGCACCACCAGCCGCGCCGGAAGTTGCGCTATTGGAACCAGTGCACTGGTGGCCACTTCTCCGTCCAGCTTGACAGCTTTTTCTGCGATCTTGCGGCTAGCCTCGGCGCCCGATGTCGCGAGTCCCAAATTCATCAGCAGCTTGGGCAGGCGAATCTGGCTCGGCTCCGGACCCGCCACATCCGCATAGGCCACGGCAACCTCTTCCAGGTCCTCGCTTTCGCCCTTCTGCTGGAACATCCGCGCCCAGTTCTCATCGGCGCGGGCGGCCTCGTCCTCACCGTGAAAGCCCGCGGCAATGGTTCGCGCCAAGCGCTTCTTGGCCTCCATGGGATGCAGCTTGCCGCTGGACACATCAGCCTTGAGCGCGTCAACCTCGGAGAGGCGCAGGTCGGTCAGCAGCACCCAGTACTTCCACATCAGCTCGTCCGAGATGCTCATCAGCTTGCCATACATCTCGGCCGGCGGCTCGTTGATGCCGATCGCGTTGCCCAGCGACTTCGACATCTTCTGCACGCCGTCCAGGCCTTCGAGGATCGGCGTCATGAGCACGATCTGCGGTTTCTGCCCGTAGTGGCGCTGCAAATCGCGCCCGCATTGCAGGTTGAACTTCTGGTCGGTGCCGCCCAGCTCCACGTCGCACTCCAGGGCCACCGAGTCGTAGCCCTGCATCACCGGGTAGAGCAGTTCGTGCAGGCTGATGGGCTGCTCATCCTGAAAGCGCTTGTGGAACTCGTCGCGCTCCAGCATCTGCGAGACGGTGAAGAGCGCCGTCAGCCGGATCGTCCCCTCGAAGCCCAGCTTGTCGAGCCACTCGGAGTTGAAGCGCACCTCGGTCGCGCCGCGGTCCAGAATCTTGAAGGCCTGATCGGTATAGGTCCGAGCGTTCGCGGCGATCTGCTCGCGGGTGAGTGGTTTGCGGGTAACGTTGCGGCCCGTCGGGTCGCCGATAAGCGAGGTGAAGTCGCCGATCATAAAGATGACCCGGTGGCCCAACTGCTGAAAGTGGCGCAGCTTACGCATCAGCACCGTGTGGCCCAGGTGCAGGTCGGGCGCGGTGGGGTCGAATCCGGCCTTCACCCTCAGC
>JBEKCX010000272.1:0-4376 GCA_050014655.1 Occallatibacter sp.
TTTCGGAACCGTAGAGCGGCCGCTGGGGATACTTCTTGTGAAAGTCGTCGGGGTACTTCAGGTTGTAGTTGAAGCCGATGACATCGAAGGCATCGGAGACGCCCCGCTCGTTGTTTCCGTTGACCGCCGCCGAGACCGGGCGCGTGGGGTCGAGCTCGTGGCAGCGGCGCACCATGCTGCCCGCAATCTTGGCGCCCTGCTCGGCCATGGCGTCCTGCAGCAGGAACTCCTCGTTGCCCACCGACCACATAACGATGGACGGCGAGTTGCGATAGCGCTTTATCATGGTCTCCAACTGCGCCAAGCCCTCGGGGTTTGAACTCATCTGGCGGGTCTCGCACATCATCATCACGCCCATGCGGTCGCAGGCCTCGACCCACTCCGGCGTGGGCATATTGTGGGAGGTGCGCACGGCATTGCAGCCCATCTCGCGCAGCACGGCGAGGCGGAACCATTGCAGCCGGTCGGGCACAGCCGCGCCCACGCCGGCGTGATCCTGGTGGTTGCAGGTGCCCTGTAGCTTGATGGACTTGCTGTTGAGGAAGAAGCCCTTGGCGGGGTCGAACTCGGCAGTGCGAATGCCGAAGGAGATGCGCTCGGCATCGCGGGGCTTGCCGGCGGTCTCCACCGTCACAATCGCCGCATAGAGGTTCGGAGCATCCACCGACCACAGAGCAGGGTTTGCCAGCTTGGCCGTCGCGGTGAAGGCAGCCGCTCCGTCCACGGCAATCGGCTGCGCAGGCGCTTCGGCGGTAGCTACCGTTTTGCCCGCGGAGTCCAGAATCTGCCAGCTCACCTTGGCGTTCTCTGCCTGCTTGCCTTCGTTTTGGACCACCGTGCTGAGAGTGAGTTTGGCAGCATCGCCTTGCAGATCGGCGCGCACGTAACTCTCCCACTTGCCCAGGTGCAGCGCATCGGTTTTGGTGAGCCAGACGTGACGGTAGATGCCCGCGCCCTCGTAGAACCAGCCGTCGCCCAGGCTGGCGTCAACGCGCGCCACAATATAGTTCTTGGCGCCGTAGTTCAGAAAGTCCGTCAGATCGAAGCGGAAGGGCGCGTAACCGTTGTCGTTGCGGCCGATGAAGCAGCCGTTCACGAAGAGCAGCACGTCGCGAAAGGCGCCGTCGAACTCGACCGCGATGCGCCGGCCCAGGTCGCCGGCTGGAATATCGAACTCGCGCCGGTACCAGCCCACGCTGGTCTCCGGATAGCGGCGGCCGAGCGGCTTGAACCCATGCGAGTTCTGCGCTTCGTCGTGGATAAAGGGCAACTCGACCGCCCAGTCGTGAGGCAGATTGAGAGCGCGCCACTTCGAGTCGTCGAACCTGGCCTTTGCAAAATCGAACTGGCCAGTCTTGGCAAAGTCGCCCTGCCCGAAGCCGAAGCCCAGATCGCGGGCCGGGTCGGAGCCGTGGCCAAACTGACACTTCCAGCCGAAATCGAAGAGCAGTTGCTCGCGCGGCGCAACCGCGGCCAGGGCCTGGGCCGATGCCGCCTGGGGAGAAGCGGCCAGCAGCGCAGCCGCGCGCCCCCAAGCCGAACGGGCCGCCAAGGAAGAAACCGCGAGCGCCGCTCCGCCGGAGAGTAGATCACGCCGAGTAATGCCAACCATGGAAGATCCTCTTTTCAGATGAAGTCTTACTACGCGCCGCGCCCAAGCCCGTGTGCGGGCGACGGCGGAACTATAAATCAAGCGGCTGTTCCCCGGCAAAACTGGCATTTGTCGCGGAAGGCCTCCGCAGCAGGCGTCCTCAGCGCAGCCCCCTTTACAATAGACCGATGCCTGAACTGCCCGAGGTGGAGACCATTGCCCGCGGCGTCGATCAGCGGGTGCGCGGCGACCGCATTGTCGAAGCATGGTTCGGCAGTCACCGCGAACCGTTCAAGACGCCGCCGGACCGACAGGCTGCGGGGCTTGAGGGGCGCGTGTTTCTGGGGGTGCATCGCGCCGGCAAGCATATCGTTTGCGACCTGGCGGAGCGCGAGCTGGAATTGTTGCCGGATACGGGTTCGCCAGCGTCAGCGGGCGGGGCGGAGAGCGAAGCGCGGACTAAACTCGACGCTTGCCCAGAGGCCCAGTGGATTGTGCATCTTGGAATGACGGGGCGACTGGTGGTTACGGTTTCCGGCGCTCCCGTGGCGGCTCATACGCACGTCCGGCTAGTGCTGGCCAGCGGCCGGGAGCTGCGCTTTGTCGATCCGAGGCGATTCGGGCGGCTGGAGTTTCGCGACCTGAGCAGCAGTGCGGGCTTCAACGCAACGGGCGCGGAGCCGCTCACCATTGGGGGCGCGGAGTTTGCCTCGCTGTTTCGCGGGCGGGGGCTGGCGATCAAGGCGGCCCTGCTGAACCAGAGGCTGCTGACCGGAGTGGGCAACATCTACGCCGACGAAAGCCTCTTTCGCGCCGGCATCCGGCCGGGCCGAAGAGCGGGGCGGCTCACGAAACGCGAGCTTGAACGGCTGCGGATGGAGCTGCGCGCGGTTCTGGAGCACGCCATCCGGCGGGGCGGGTCGTCGGTCTCCGATTATGTGGACGCGGACGGGGAGCGGGGCTTCTTTCAATTGGAGCATTGCGTCTACCAGCGCGGCGGCCTTCCGTGCCTGCGCTGTCAGACGCCGATCCGGCGCATTTTGCTGGCTGGACGGGGAACGCATTACTGCCCGCGGTGCCAACGATGAAGCGGGTTTCTATGGTTTTTAGAATTTCTGGCCCTCCGGGCTTCCATAATGCAGAAGGTGACAGCACGGTGACATTCGTAAGTGATTGAAAATAGGAAGCAGTTTGAATGGCGCTTCGATTGCTATTAGAAAGGCGCCAGTGATGTACCGGCTGCTGGGGGGTAATCCGGTCAGCCCAATGAACAGCAGACGCCCGGCAAGAGCATCCGCCAGCGAAGCGGCCCTGAAGAGGGGATAGACCGGCCGGGAAAGTCTGTAGCAGGCACGGTGGAAGAGCCGCCGGCCAAGGCATATTTGGGAGGCCAGTGACCAGCGCAGGACAGCGAAACGCCACTCCGTTTGGGGTGGCGTTTTTGCATTGGGCCGAGGTCTTGGTCGCAAGGCGAGGGGTCTGAGGCTGCGGGCGCATCTAGATGTACACTTGCCAGCCCGCGGTCTTCGCTGTACTATCGAAATAGCCTATCAAGCGGCTGACGCGAGCCACCCGGAACGGGCAGAGCGCGCTCGCCGCTGAGCGAGGAAGTTTCGCCGCACCGTTCATTGGTTTTTCGGCACTTGCGGCGGAAGCTCCCATAGGAAGGGCATTACCTGAAGAAAGAGCCAGCCGCGCCGTTTCAGTTTCGATAAAGGGACCGGGATTGGGCCTGACAGAGGGTCCGATTGGCCGAGGGGACTCTTCGAGGGTCTCCGCGAGTGGGGCGGCGAGGTGGCAAGGCTTCTGGGAATCCTGGCGGACTGCGTGCGGAGCCTGGCTCCGGGGCGGTCTGCTCAATGTCCTGGAGTGACAGGACCGCCGGTCGTCGTGCTCCCCGTCCCAATCCGGGCAGGCGACTGGCAAAGGAAGCTCAGCAGCGGGCAAGACGACGGCTGAAGCTAAGAACACAATGCACCAGATGGCACTGTGCCAGGAAGTACACGCATGACGACAGAATCGACCCAGCCCCAGACTGAACTGGGGCCAGCACCGGTCAATGGCCAGGTGCAGTCGCAAGGGCATCGGCGCCGGCGGCGCCGCCGCAAGAACAAATCCAGCCAGGCGAACGCAGCCCAGGGACAGCAGGCGCAAGCTCTGCCCCAACCGCTGCCGCCGCCCCCGCCGCCCAGGCCGGTGGCGGTCAGCCAGACTCATCCGGCTCATCCCGGCCAGGGCCGGGGACGGAAGAAGAAGAAGTTCTTCCAGAAGGGCTCAGCGACTGCCGCGCAACCGGGCAACAGCATCTCCGCGCCGTCGCAGGGCAAGCGCAAGGGCAAGCAGAGGGGGCCGCGGGAGTTTATCGGTCCCATGGACCACAGCTATCGCGCCGTGAACGGCAACGTGGCGGACGGTCCGCCCTCGACGATTCAAATAGGGAGCAACGGCTCCGGCGGCCATTACATGGACTCCTACGAGCCGCTGCCGACGGTTCCAGTCCGCGAGGACGCGCCCACCCGGATCTTCTGTTTCATTGACGATCTCTTCTTCCAGGCCAAGATACAGGAGAATGCGCGGCGGCTTGGCATAAAAGTCGAGTTTGTCAAGGGCGACAAGGATTCGGTGGCCCGGTTTACCGATCTGCCGGAAGCGGAGCGGCCGACGCTGCTGGTCTTCGACCTGAACAACGTGAATGCCAAGCCGATGACGCTGATCCCCAAGTTCAAGTCCAAGCTGAAGAAGGCCACCTCGATCATCGGCTTTCTCAATCACCTGCAGAGCGATC
>JBEKCX010000273.1:0-4372 GCA_050014655.1 Occallatibacter sp.
AGACCGGCTTGATCTCTTTGGGGCTGGCTCCCGAATCCGCATACCCCGGCTTGATGTCGATGTAGGCCTCCTCGCGCATCTGGGTCAGATAGTCGCGCATCGCCGGCTCCATCCGGCTTTGGTAGTAGGCCTCTTCCACCTGTTCCTCGACATCCTTGAACTCCGGCACGCCGCCAGGGACGTGCTGCACCACCTTCATGATGACGAAGCCCTGCCGGGTGCGAATGGGTTCCGTGACCTCGCCCGTCTTGAGGGCAAAGGTCTGATCCTCGAAGACCTTGTTCAGCTCACCGCGTTTGTAGGCGCCCAGATCGCCGCCCTCCGCAGCCGTGGGGCCGTCGCTGAAGCTCTTGGCCAACTGGCTGAAGTCGCCGCCGGCATGGAGGCGGGCCTCGATGTCGTCGGCCTTGGCCTTGGCCGCGGCCAGTTTTGCCGGATCGTCTGGTTGCGCGGCTCCCGGAACGGCGGGGGCAGGCGCGCCGGTCGAAATCAGAATCTCGCTCAGATGGACGCTCTCCGGCTGCGCGTACTCCTGCTTGTGCGCCTCATAGAATCGCTGTACCTCGCCGGGCGTGAACTGAACCTTGCGGCTCACCTGGTCGCGCATCACCAGCCGGGTAATGATCTCGTTGCGGATGCTGGCCTTGAAGTCCTCGAACGAGACGCCCTGTTCCCTGGCCGCCTTTTCCAAATCATCAATCGTTTCCAGGTTGTACTGCTTGCGAATCTCGTTCAGCCGCTTGATGAGCTCGGTCTCGCCGGTGATGCCGAGTTCCTTCCCCTTGGAAAGCCAAAGCTGCTGGTCGATGAGGCTGCGCAGCAGGTCCTTGTGGGCCTCGGAGATTTCCTGCATGGAGGCGCCGCGCTGGCGCGCCTCGGCATCCAACTCCTTCATGGCGCGGTCATAATCAGAGCGCGTGATGATCTGGTCGTTGACGCGGGCGACGATCTCCTCGACCGTGACGCCGCCGTAGGGGCTCTCAGGCGCGGCCGGATGCGTCTGCGCCAAGGTGGAACCTGCGAGCAGCAGCGTGCCGAACACGAAAGCCGCGGGAGTGCGAAGGATTCTCAGAGTCATAGGTAAGGACACGCCAGGCGGCAAGCAATCTCCACCTGAGGCATAGACGCTATTGTAAATGCCTGGGAAGCGGAGAGGACAGCGGCAGAGTGATTCCTGGAGCGAATCGGAGAGAAATCGCCGCGGATGCGCAGCTCAGTTCAGCTTCAAGCTCCGGGGCCGGAGCAGGTCGAGAAGACTGGAACTGCCCGGCTGACCGGCTGGCGGGCGGGGCATGCAGTGGAGTTTCGACTGCACGGGGACCGCATAGGAGCGGGTGACGTGGAGCCGATCCATGACCACGTAGCGAGTGCGGAGGCCGCTTACGGTCGAGGGGAGCTGGGAGGGAACCTGCTTGCGGTCCACATAGATGACCAGCGCCGCTTCCTTCGGGTTATCGAGGCTCTGGCCCACGCCAACGGCGAAGAAAGCGGGATTCTGTTTCATCAGGCTGCGCGCAATCTGCTGCTTGACGGCCACCGCCGGGCCGAGGACCGCGGCCGGCAAGGCGAGCGCGGAGCCGGAGCGGGCTTCAAAAGGAGTCTGAGGGGCCGAGCCGAAGGCCACCGCGTGGGCGTTGGTGGGAATCACAAGGGTGCGCACACCATCCACCGTCGCCGGCGCACTTACTGTCATGCTTTCATCCACATAGAGGAGCAGCGCGCCCTCGCCGGGACGGTCGCTGCTCTTGCCGGCGGCCACGCCCAGAATTCCGGTTGCGGGATTCAACAGCGCGCGAGCGTCGGCCAGGGCCTGCTGGGAGCGCGTGCTCTCCGCATCGCTGAGGGTGCGCGCCTGCGCCGCGGCGACGGTGCTGTCGCCGTAGTTGAGGCAACTGACGGGGTGGTCGGCGGCGCCAACGAAGGAATAGCTCATTCCGCCGCCTGCCTGCGCGGCGAGTTCGGCGAGCACGTCGGCCGCGGGGCTGGCCACGCCCTGGCTAACTCCGGCCAGATCCGTTCCGCCGGAGAAGTAGAGACCGACAGGTTCGGCATTGGCGGCGTCCACCACCAGCGACCCGGAGTCGCCCGCATCGCTGAACTGGTTGCCGCTGATGGCCAGTTGATTGGTAAAGGTCTTGGTCAGGTAAGGCCTGGTCTCGGCGCAATCCAGGTAGTAATCGACGCTCACGTCGAGGTTGAGCGCCGAGATGGCGGCGCAGGTCAAGCCTGTCGTCCGCCCGCTCTTGGCCACCACCAGATCGAGAGCCGCAGCTTCGCCCTTGCCGGCGGTGGAGGAGATGCCGGGGGGCGCGGCGGCCAGCGTGCCGTCGGCCTGTTTGGCGCCCAGTTCAAGAATGCTGCCGGCAGTGTTTACGGCTCCAGAATCGACCTGTGCGATGGCCGCGTCGGCGTTGGTGGCGGCGGAACTGAGCGGAAGCCAACTGGTGAGCGAGCCCACGGGAGTGGTTCCCGCGCCCTCGCCGTTGGGCGTGCAGTTATTGTCGATGAGTCCCGGCTGGACGATGGGGTCGCCGATATTGGCGTGATCGCTGCGCGCCAGCACATGGTTGCTGCCCAGCAGGTACTGGCGGCCGCTGCCGTCCTCAATGAGCGACCCGAGGGTTCCGCCGCAGCAGTCCACAATCTGGTTGCCCTGGGCATCGTAGTCGTTGTTGTTGCCGCCCGAAGCGCCCAGCGGGACCGGCGTGGACGATTGCGCCTGGTGCGTAGCCGGATTGCTGGAGACGCCCGCGGTGTTCAGCAGCACCTCGGCGGAGGTTCTGGACGACGAGCTTCCAGCCGTGGCCACAATCCAGGTTGCGCCGGTGGCCGGGATGGAGGCCGGCGCCGTGTAGGTGACTGTGCAGGAGGTGAAGTTCTCTGTGGTGCGCGTGCAGTTGGTCGTGCCCAGCGAACCCTGCCCGCCGGTCGAGCCGGTAGCGGTGCTCGAAAGCGCGTAGCTAATGCCGGCGTAGCCGCCCGCTACGGCCAGGTAGCCGGTGATGGTCACTTGGCCGTTCGCGCCCAGAGCCGCATTCTCCGGCGCGAGCGGCTGCAGGAACCCCGGCGTCACGGTCAGCAGCGCCGTCGCCGCCGTACCCGCGTTGAGGGTTGCGGTGACCATGACCTGCACGCGGTCGCCGGTCAGATAGGGGGGCGGAGTGTACTGGCCGGTGGAGGAAATGCTGCCTGGCCCGCTATTGGCGTCCCCGCCGGAGACCGACCAGGCGACGTTGGCCGCGCCTCCGCTGGTAAGCGTCGCGGTGAATTGCTCCACGGATGCGCCCTGAGCGTTGGTTGCATTGCAGCCGGTGCAATTGGTGTCGATGGATCCTGTGCCGGGGGAGATGGCGAAGGTCAAGTTCGATGGGTCGGCGGTCACGCGGCCCGCGGAGCAGCCGGCTGCCAGCAGCAGCGCGGGCGCCAAAAGCATCGCAAGCATCCGAACCGGGAGTCTGCAAACAGACGGTTTCCCCCTGCGCGAGTCAGGTGAACTCGCGTGGAGGATTGAGCCGATCTTCGTGACCTGCGCAATGTGCAGCAATGGTTCCAGCGCTTTCCTGGGCGTACTGAATTAGACCCCGCCGACCGAATGAAGTCACGCCCGCTTGTCCAATTCCTCTTGCCTACCTTAAGTTTACGACAGCACTCGACCCAGAAACCCGCGCGGGTTCCGGTCTTGCGGTCAAATGAACCTCTGGCGCCTGGGCCGCGAGTTCCTCAGAAAACTTACTCGCGGCCGCCGTGCTGGCGCAGGAACTCCGCCACGTCTTTGTTGCCGAGACCTGCCTCCAAGCGCAACGCCGTCTCGCCGTTCTTTCCCCGGGCATTGACATCGGCCTTGTGGGCGAGCAGCAATTCCGCCATGTTCCGGTCTCCCTTGAAGGCCGCCGCCATAAGTAACGGCGTATAGCCGTCGTTGCCCCTGGCGTTGACATCGGCATTGTGGGCCAGGAGCAACTCCGCCACGTCCTTGTAACCCTGAGACGCAGCCGCGTGCAGCGGGGTATAGCCAATGTTGTCCCTGGCATCGACCTCAGCCTTGTGGGCCAGGAGCAACTCCACCACGTCCTTAAAGCCCTTGGACGCAGCCACGTACAACGGCGAGTAGCCGTACTTTTCCCGGGCATTGAGGTCGGCCTTGTAGGCCAGAAGCAACTCCGCCACGTCTTTGTGGTCATAAGCAACCGCGGCCAGCAACGGCGTATTGCCGTCGCTGTCCCTGGCATCGACCACAGCATTGTGGGCCAGGAGCAACTCCGCCGCATCCGTGTAACCGTTAGCGGCCGCATCGTGCAACGGGGTATGGCCGATCGTATCCCTGGTATTGACGCCGGCCTTGTGGGCCAGCAACAACTCCGCCACGTCTTTG
>JBEKCX010000274.1:0-4355 GCA_050014655.1 Occallatibacter sp.
TGAACCTGCTCAAACAGGAAACAACCTTCAAACGCAGCATCAAGGGAAAACGCCTCAAAGCCGCATGGAACCACCCCTACCTGCTGAAATTACTGGGAGTTTGATATGCGTCGGCCCTGGGCTGTATACCCCTGCGGCTGGTTGGGTGGGCGATCCGGGCCTGCGCTTGCCGCGGCCTTTTCTCAAGCTACGGAGTCGGGCAGGCGGTCCTCACTTCGCGCCCGCCGGAGTCTCCAGCTTTGAAGGAGCCGAAGGCATCCGGTAGAGCATGGAAGGCAGGAACAGGAAGGTGTGGGCACAGGCCGTTATGGCAAGCGAGTAAGCCACGTACCGCCATTCAGCTCCGAAGATCGGGACGGCCGCGATTGCCGCCACGAGAGTCACTCCGCCGGATACAAGGAACGCGCGCGCGACTCCGGCGACGGTCGGGTTGCGAGCAGGCCGCCCGGCAACCCGATTGAAGCCGCTGATCTGAGTGCTTTCAGTCGAGGCTGACGTGGCTCTCCATCGCTGAATGGAGCGCAGCAAGCGCCGCTGAGTGGCCAGCCAGCGCAATGGATGCAGGATGAAGGCCTGCATCTCGCCGGATTCAGGGCTGCGAAAGCGCACCATGGGCTGCTCCTTGAGCCAGGCAGCCGGCGAGGCGGCCACCATGCCCACCTCCACAACGTCCGCCGGATTGAGCCCTATCGAGGTGCGCTCGCTCTTATAGCAGAGCCTTCCGCCCTCGAACCGGAGAAGACCGGCATCGGAGAAGCGGCGGCCATCGTAGAGGCGCGGCACGTCGTCGATTGCCAGGCCCACCAGCTCTCCGCCGACGCCAAGCTTGGCCGCCAGCTTCCGCCGCAGCCGGGCGTAGGCGGCTGCCATCACGGTTGCAGCCAGGGCCTTGGTCAAGAGGCATCCAAGGATGATTCCACCCGCCAGTTGCGCCGCGCCCGCCCCCGCATATCGAACACAAAGCCACGCAACCGACAAGCCCGCGCCGCTCGCGCCCAGCATCGCGGTCCAGCCGTAGATTCCCGCATTGATCTTTTGCCAGGCAGGTGTGAAGATAGCGCCGCCGCTCTCCTCCGGAGGAATTTCGTAGTGGTCCTCCGGATCGCCGCTGGCGCACAGGGCCTCCACCTCGGCGGTCCCCAGACTTGCGGCGGCGGCCAGCGCATGGATGCGCTTGCGAGTCGAAGGATGCGAGGAGAACCACTCCACCGCGGCATTCATATCGAGCGGAATCTTGTTATTGCGCGTGACTCTGGCCAGCGAACTGATCATCGCCCGCGGATCCCCGGTGAGGGCCGCCGCGCTGGCGTCGGCGGCAAACTCGCGCCTTCGCGCCCCACGCAACGCGGCAAAGAGCACCGTCAGCGGCACGAGCATGGCCACAAAAAAACCGCCGGGCAATAATGGAAGCGCATCCCTTACCGGCGTCTCGAACAACACCATCGCTATGCCCAAAGCCATCCACGGCCCGCGGCCGGAATGGCTGAAATGCGCCAACTCATGCGCCGCAACCGCATCCACTTCGCGCTTGCTGAGCGACCGCACCAGCGGAGCCGTCAGGAAGATGCTCTTTCCCGGCAGCGCAAATGCGGCCGAGACCTGCGAGCGCGCCGAAAAAGAGACGATAACCTTGACCTGCGGGCGTCCCACCCTGGCGGCCAGCGCCGAAACGCGCTCCTTCAGTTCGCCGCCGCCCAACTGCCGGACCCTTGCGCCCGCCTTGGCTCGAATCCAGCCTCGCCGCAATAGGACAACGATCGGCGCGGCAGCCAGCCAGGCAACTGCAACGAGCCAGTTTTCGGCCATCATCGGCGCCAGCGCCCCCACGGCGCAGGTCAACACCAGAGGAATGACTGCAAGGCTCCAGAAAACCTCGCCAAACTTCCCGCTGGGCTCCGTGGCGGCCTGCTTCCGGCTGCCTAGCGCAACTCCCGCAGCAACACAGAACAGCGGCGGCCAGAACTCCACCAACAGCGCCGCAAGGTTGGCCAGCGGAGTTCCGAAGAGCAGAATCCGGAGTAACATGCCGGCCTGAAGTTGCGAGGCCGCGCCCATCCATAGAATTGTGCCCAGCAGCAGCACGTAACGGCTGAGCCCTGCCAGCGCCGCACGGGAGAAGATCGCCGCCATCAGCGTAAGCGCCAGCGCCAGTGCAACCAGCGGAAGATAGATGCCCGCCAACTGATCGCGGCGGTAGCCGAACCTGACGTGGATCGGCGCAGGCAGAGCGCCGGCCTCAATCCGGGCTGTCCGGCTCACCCGCCCCCACCCTCCCATCTCCTCCATGAACGCCGGCGACGAATCGAATCGCAGGCGCGGATAATTCAGCCAAAGTTGAATCTCGTCGTCGTCGGCAAGTTTCTGCGCGATGGGAGCCAGGTCGACGACGGCTTCCAGCGAAAGACCGTCGCGCCGCAGTGCGTTCGAGCAGTGATATTCGTCAAATCTGTCGGGTTCGGTCTGCATCCTGCCCTGGCAATGGATGACCTGCGCAACGGCCGGGCCCCAGTCGAGTCCCGTCTCGCGCGACCAGGCCCGCACTGAGACGTCACCGGTCGTCTCCATGTGAACCTGCACGGTCACAGCCGGCGCTTCTCCCCGCGCCATGGGCAAGGCCGCGAGGCATAAGACTCCCGCGAGGGCAACCAGGGAACTGGCGTTCACCGGCATTGAGCCAAGCCTCCTCCGGATTCCAGAATTACACATGCGAGTTCCATTGAAACCGGATTCTCCATGACTCTTCCCCGACCCACCCTTGCGTTCGCCGCGGCGAACGCAAGGGTGGGGTGCCTTGGTGTCGTGCAATTTGGGCAGAAACCGCCCGGCAGACGGGGTTCTGCACGCAAAAAGCGATGAAAAACGAGAGGTAATGATTACCAGTGAGTCAATAGGGGAAATCCTTAAGCTGTTCATCCTTGGAGAGTTACGCGCAAGGCGGTCATGGAGAATTGGCTCCCTGAGGGGGAGGGGGGTGGGGGGTGCGATGGGTACAGAACGGCCACATACCTGACAGATTGAACCGGGGATACGGCTAGCAGACGGAATTGGGGGGATTCCTGACACCGCGGGCGATGAGAACGGGCATGGGAATCCCTTGCGGCGCGAAGGCCATTGGAGTGGTTGGAAACATGGCATGAGATTATTGTGCGCTTTTGCGGTGTAATCTTCGGCAAGCGGCGCTGCCAGGTCTTCCGCCGTGGCTGACGAGAGCCGTGGCGCGCAAGTTAATCGGCGGAAGGTCAAGGGCGGGCCGTCCGCCGGATTCTAAAGCTACGATCTGAAAAACAAAGACGGATGGTTGAGGATCGCGGTCTCCCACCCTTTCCGTTCGCCGAAGCGACCAGAAAGGACGGGGCACCCACGCCGCGACAAAGCGGCAACGGTTACCGCGCGCCGCCCCAGGTGGCGGCACTCGCGCCGGGAGTCGTGGCGATCTTAAAGCCGTGCCGTACTCCCCAGTCGCGCGCGGCGGCTTCCAGCGTCCAATCTCCGCAGTTCAAGAGGTACGCCGCCATATCGGATTGGCCGAACTTATCGAGCGCCTCGACGATCGCATCCTGGGAGCCGGGTTCGCCGAGCCCGATGAAGAAGGCATAAGCCCCGGCGATGGCCGCCAGGTTGCGCTCGTGCAACGCGGTGATCAGCGCGCCGGCGGCGCGGGGATCGCTCTCTCTGCTCAACGCAGCCGCGGCGCGGGATTGGACGACGGCATTGGAATCCGTGAGAGCCGCGACGAGAGGATCGACAGCGCGGGGATCGTTGAAGTTTCCCAGCGCGTCGGCCGCATGCCACCGGACGACAAGATCCGCGTCCTTGAGGGCGGCGATGATTGGCTCGACGGCGCCGGGGTCGCTGAAACTGCCCAGCGCCTGAACGGCATCCGATCGGAGATTGCGGTCTTTCTCCTGCAAGGCGGCGCTGAGCGGGGCGATGGCGCGCGGGTCTCCGATCTGGCCCAGTGCCTTAGCCGCCGCGCCTCTAACGGTGGCGCTGGAATCCTTCAAAGCCGCGCTCAGGGCTTCGACAGCGCGAGGATCCTTGAGCTCGCCCAACCCGGATGCGGCCCAGCTCCGCGCATCCGCATTGGGATCGTTCAGCGCGGCGATGAGGGGCTTGACGGCGGGCTCTCCGATCTCCCGCAGCGCAAAGCCCGCGCCAATGCGGACCCATTGGTTCCGGCTGCTGAGGGCGGCAATGAGCGGTTCAATCGCCCGCTGGTCCTTGGTCTTGCCCAGAGCAGAGGCGGCGGCGCTCTGAATCCTGAAATCGGGATCTTTCAGGGCTTCAAGAAGAGTCTCGACGGCAGGCGGGCCAATCTCTCCCAACCGATTAGCCGCGCTCGTCCTAGCACCGAT
>JBEKCX010000275.1:0-4350 GCA_050014655.1 Occallatibacter sp.
TCTGTTTGCGATTCGATGGCTGCCGCTGCAGCGAAGTGGCGCGCACGATCCGCCTGAAGCGCTGCCTGGCAGTTCGTCTCCGGTCCCGTTGAATCGCGCGCAGGCGGAATCATCCGCGAAGGTTGCCGGTATGAAAACCGATGCCGGGGTTGCCTGCGGCGGCACAGAATTCAAACAGTCAGGAGCCTAGCTCGATGGACTCAGGCATCAATACAGGCACCTCCGATGAGCTCACGCGCGTCTTTGTAAGTTACGCGCGCGAGGACGCGAAATGGCTGGACCGGGACTACAGGTTCAACCTGGTTCCCTTCCTCATGGAATCCCTGAAGAGGCAGAATGTCGTCTTCTGGTTCGACAAGGATCTGAAACCCGGCGACGAATTCAGAAGGCAGATCGAGGCGAAGATCGATCAATCGCAGATCGCCCTTCTCATCGTCAGCCAGGCGTTTCTGAACTCCGATTTCATTGAGCAGCACGAAATGTCGCGGATCGCGGAACGCGCCAGGCTGGGGCAGATGATCATCGTGCCACTGCTCGTGGAGCCCTGCGATTGGAGCGAGTATCCGATTCTTGCGGATCGCCAGATGGTTCCCGGTTCGACGCCGCTGATCGACTATACGGAGAGCGATTCCAAATGGGCCAGGGTCAAGGCCGAAATACTCGACGGGTTCAAGACCCAGGTGAAGCGAATTCGAGCGGCGCAAGCACTCGCCCGATCACAGCGGGAGCAAGAAGACCTCGCTCGTGAAGAGGCTCATCGGGAAGCCGATGAGCAGAAAGGACCGGTGGCGCCGGCGCCGCCGGAGACAGAGCAAGAGGGTTTGGCGGCAGGACCGGTTGCCGGCGCAGTTACGGCCGAAGGCGCGCCGGCTGAGGAGGAGACTGCTGCGCGGCCTGAGCCGGACGAGGAAGAACAGAAGCGGGGTCTGAAACGGATTCCCGTATGGGCTTGGGGAGCATTGGCAGTTCTGGCGCTGGTTGCGGCGCTCGTTGCGGTCTTTGTCGCGGGACGAACCTCTGGACCGCAGTTGAGCACTGCGGAAGCGGAGCAGCAAGCAGACTCCCTTCTCCGTCAGGAGCAATACTCCGAGGCACGGCCCCTGTTCCAAAAGGCTTGCAGCGGCGGAGATATGGACGGATGCTACCAACTCGGCCTCCTCTACGAACTTGGCAAAGGGGTTACCGAGGACTATGCCAAGGCGCGCACCTTGTATCAAAAGGCCTGCGACGGCGGAGATATGGACGGATGCTACGAACTCGGCCTCCTCTCCGACCTGGGTAAAGGGGCGACCCAGGACGCAGCCAAAGCGCGCACGTTGTATCAAAAGGCCTGCGACGGCGGGAATTTGCACGCGTGCGTCAGCCTCGGCCTTCTCAACGAAATTGGCGACGGCGGAACCCAGGACTATGCTCAGGCGCGAACCCTGTATCAGAAGGCATGCGACGGCGGAGAGATGAGTGGATGCGACTACCTCGGCACTCTCTACGTGTTTGGCAAGGGCGTGACCCCGGACAATGCCCAGGCGCGCACCCTGTTTCAAAAGGCCTGCAACGTTGGAGACCAGTGGGCTTGCGAACGGCTGAAGTCTCTGCCCTAGCACTGCAGTTTTATTTCACTCAGTTCCCGGATGATCCGCAAAGGCCCGGGCCAAAAGGCCACGTCAATTCGCCATCTTTCAGGGGGCTGAAACCCCCTGCTCCCTCCGGAATCTTCGATCCACAACTGTCTGTAGTACTCGCCAAACGTCCGCAGTTGGAGGGGCAGTGTAACCGATTCGGTCGGTGGAAAACGGGGAGGGGTTCGCGAAGGATGTTTCGCAAGCGGCGGATCTTTATTCGAAGGGCTGCAAAGGCGGCGACGATGCCGCAGCCACTGCCGGACCGGGAGCGGCGACCGAAGAGAACATGCACGAAGCTACGCCGCCAGCTGCCTCAAACTTGTCGACACATCCCGTTCCGGCAACGGCGCAAAGACTCTGACGGCGAAGACGCATAGAGCCCGGTGCTCTTCCAGTTCGTACCTGGCGCGCTCCATATCGACATTCTTCTGGGCCGCAAGCTTTGTGCAGACCCGAAAATATGCCGAGGAACGAGCCCCGGCGTACTCGCCAAGCCTAGCCTCATAAGCTCGTTCCAGATCCCTGCAGATCGGGCAGTTCATACCTACGCTCCTCCGGCAATCTGCCGGACCAACCGCAGCGCAGACGCGGTCGCGGCTCAAAAGCAGCCTGAAATCTCGATCGAAGCGAAGTGCAGGCCAGGAAGAGAATGTTCCTGTGTGAAGTCCTCGACAAACGTCAGCTTGCCCGCCCATGGCGCGTCCTGCTCGATCTGTGAAGAACTGGCTGCGCAGGGTTGTCCCGCCAGCCTGACCGAATGTAGGCTCCTGGCGCAACGCGCAGACAGACGATTGTCTGCAACGCATTCCTTGAGGAAGCTCATCGCAGCTCCAGTGGTTCGGTTGCGTGCTTGGACGGCGCTCGTCTGGGGCAAACTCTGGAATGCGGGAGGCGAGGAAGAGAAACTGCGGACTGTTTTGATCATACGCCCTCCACAGCCCGCGTGCCGACAGTTTTACGCTTCATGGCGCTCAATGGTCGCTGCACTTCCGAGTTCGGTGCGTGTGCCCGGCCACCGGCCCCAATGCTGCTTTGGACGTTCTGAACCCCTGGTAGGCGCCGGATCGCGATTCGGGCGAAGTTGCGGCCAGTTTCCCATGCCGGCATGATGAAAACCGCCTATCTGCCGATACAAATCTCTGGAAGGTGAGCTGCGCGATTGGATTTTGCCCGATGAAAAAGCTGATTGCAGGATTCGCCATCGCGCTCGGGTGCGCCACGGCCGCCGGGGCGGCGCTGCCCGCCCCGCTGACCACGCTGCGCGCCATTCAAGCCCTTAGCCGCGCCGAGGCCAACCAGGGTTTGCCGGTCGTCTTTGAAGCCACAGTGACCTACTTCCACAAGGGCGGATATACGCTCTTCATGCAAGACGGCGCGGTTGGCATCTTCGTCAGCCCCAAGCGGGATACCGATCTGCGTCCCGGCGACCGGGTTCTGGTGCGCGGCAGGACCGCGGGCAGCTACCACACCATTGTGGACAGCGATAGCATCGTCGTGCTCCACCACGGCACATTGCCCAAGGCTGTACCGGCCACCTTCGACGAGTTGATCCGCGGCCAGCGCGACTGCCTGATGGTTACCCTGCGCGGTGTGGTGCGCGCAGGCGACCTGAAAGTGGATTCGCCGGACAACTACGGCGGCAACATGCAGGTGCTCACCGAAGGCGGTTACGTGCAGGTGAGCGTCTTCAACTCCCGGGAAAAGGCAATCGAGGGGCTGTTGGACGATGAGGTCCAGGTCACCGGAGTCGCGGGCGGTCTTTTCGATGGCAAAATGCAGCCGCACGGAGTGGTGATCAGCGTCTCCTCATCCTCCGACATCAAGATTCTCAAACGCGCCAGCGTCAGCCCATGGTCCCTGCCGCTGACCCCGATGGGGCAAGTGATCAACGGCTTCCATGTCACCGATCGCACACAAAGGGTGCGGGTGCATGGAACCATCACCTACTACAATCCCGGCTCGTCTGTCGTATTGCAGGACGGGGCAAGCAGCTTGTGGATCTCAACCTGGACCTTCCAGGATATGAAGATTGGCGATGTTGTGGACGCCACCGGCTTTCCCGAGGCGCACAATGGCTTTCTAGCTTTGACCCGCGCCGAAATCGCGGATAGCGGTGTGCAAGCGCCGATCACGCCCCTTCAGACCACCAGGAAGCAATTGACCGAGAGTCGTCACATCATCGATTTGGTCTCACTGGAGGCAGAGGTAGTCACGGAGGCCCGCAGCGGCACGCAGGACGAGTACGATCTGACCGCCGATGGACAGCTCTTTTCCGCCATCTACCGCCATCCGAGTGGAAGCAGCGCGCCTCCGCCGATGAAGCAGATTCCCATCGGCTCCAAAGTCCGCGTCACCGGCATCTGCATCACCGAGGATTCCAACCCATTCAATTCCGGTGTGGGCTTCGACATTCTGATGCGCACCTTCGACGACATCACGGTTGTGGCCAAGCCTTCGTTGATCAACACCCGCAACCTCATCCTCGCGGTCAGCCTGATGTTCGTGGTGGTGATTGCCGTGGGCGCATGGGGTTGGACGTTGCGAAGGAAAGTCGACCAGCAGACAGCCGCCCTGGCCACTATGGCCCAATTCGAACAGCGGCGCAGCCAGATCCTGGAAAAAATCAACAAATCCGAGCCCCTGAACGAGATTATCGAGGCGATTGCCGAAATGGTCTCCTCGATGCTCGACGGCATCCCGTGCCGGTGCGAGATGGCGGGCGGAACCGCTG
>JBEKCX010000276.1:0-4349 GCA_050014655.1 Occallatibacter sp.
GAACGGCATTCCCAAATCGGCGGGCATGCTCAGTGTTAGCGTCTACTTCAGTCAGCCGTCGTAGAAGTAGAACAACATCTACGGGTGCATGCCGCGCGCCAGAAAGTGCCACTGGATGAAGTTGTCGATGCTGGAGCACTCGCTGTTCTCCACCACGCCCGTCAGCGAGAAGGACTGGCTGGCGTCGGCCGCCACCCAGTCCGGCGCGCCCATTTCGAGTTCATCATGGAAGATATGCAGCGCGTGGCAGGCCACGTCGCCCACGTTGCCGGTGCCGAAATCCCACCAGGGCCGCCAGTTCCCGTAATGGTAGATCCTGTGATAGGGCCGCGCCGGAGATGGACCGCACCACTGGTCCCAGTTCATCCCTGGGGGCGGCGTCTGAGTCTCCGCCGGGCGGGCCAATCCGCTGGGGCTGTGCGTGCCGGTCCAGAAGTGCACTTCGCGCACCGGCCCAATCGCCCCGCTTAGCAGCAACTCCGTCGTGGCCCGCGCGGGCGAGGCGCACGCATCTTGAATGCTGGCCTTGGTGGTCACCTTGGAGGCAAGGCACGCGGCCTTCACACTTCTGGCCTCGGCGATGGTGCGCGTGATCGGCTTGGCGCAGTAGATATGCTTGTTCATCTGGAGGCCCGCCAGTACCAGGTGAGAGTGCCAGTGGTCGGGCGTGGCCACAATCAGCGCGTCGATGTTCTTCTCTTCCCTGTCGAACATCTCCCGGAAGTCTTTGTAAAGGCGGGCCTTGGGATAGAGCTTGAACGCCGGCGCCGAGTATTCGTGGTCCAGGTCGCAGAGCGCCACGATCTCTTCGTCCTTGCAGCCGGCTACATAGTCCTGACCCACGCCGCCCACGCCCACGCAGGCAATGCGCAGCTTCTGGCTCTCGCGCGGCTCCTCGACAGCCGCCGCCGCAAACCGCGGAGCAACCAACGCCGCCAGCCCGCCGGCAATCGCCGCGCGCCGTGAGATGGTACCCCCGGCCGATTCGTTCGAATTCATAAGAACATGCTCCTCTTTCGATTCTATTCAGAGATTGTCCCGGGGCTTGTCCGCATCGCGGACGGCAAGACGCAGCACGCTAGGAAGCTCGACTGCCACCGCCTATTGCGCCGGGAGAGGCAACGGGTGTATTGTTCCTTGCCAGGATTACAGAACATATTTTCCAGTTGAATTTGCAACCTCAACGGAAGAATTGGGAGGCACGGGACCATGGCTCCAAGCACAGAGTCTATTCCGATGCGGTGGCCGGCAGGCCCCTTGGAGATCGCGCTCCGCAAGAATGTGAAGGGCTTTTCGCCGGAGACGGCCGAACTGCTTCGCGCCTGGCTCGATCCGGCCTCGCTGGCCCTCGTCCAGGGCACGCCGGTGAATTGCCTGGTGGTCAGTTGGGCCTCGGGGCTGCCGGAGGACGCCGCCCAGCAGCAGGCGCTCAAGCCGCTGATCGACAAGGGCCGGCAAGCCGGACTCGACTTCGCCGGCATCGTCGAGGGGAAGGCGGACAGGCAGGCAGCGATTGCCGCCGCCCAATCGGCGGGGCTTGCCGCTGTCGTGATGGATGGCGACCCGCCCGCGAACGCCGGCATCCCGGTGATCCCGCGCTGCGAGCGCGCCCACCTGGCCTGGACAGCGAACTCGCCCCTCCTGGGCATCTCCGACGGCAAATGGCCCGGCATCCCGCAAGACATAAATCAGGCCGGCGGCCCTACGAATCTGCCCTGGGTCGATTCCAACGGAGCGGTTCTGCAGATCGCGCGGGCGCTGGCTCCCGGAAAAGGCGTCTGGATTGAATTCGACCCGCCGCCGCAGGCGCCGTCTGCCGAGGGCTACATGCTGGCCGTGGCCGATCCCGCGAGTTACGGAGCGCGGTGGGTGATCTCGCTGGACGATGCGCTGCGCGGCGACCTGACCGCCAAGAAGCAGCCGGCTTTGGATACCTGGAACAAGGTCGCCGGCATGGCGGCCTTCTTCGAGCAGCACAAGCAGGCGCGGAACTACGAGGCGGCGGGCCTTCTGGCCGTGATCTCGGACTTCGCCGGGCCAAATTGGTTCCCCGGTGAGGAGGCGGTCAACCTGCTTCCCAGGCTTCGCGAGCCGTTCCGGGTGATTGCTCGATCGCGGGCGGCGGCCGCATCCTTCGACGGCCTGCGGGCCATCTACTACGTCGATCAGGAGCCGCCGGAGGCCCAACTGCGGGAGAAACTGATCGCCTTCGCCAAGGGCGGCGGCACACTGTTTGTGCCTTCCAAGTGGCCGAACCCGGAGGGTGAGCCCGCGCCGGCAGAGCCGTACCTTCTCTTCAGCATGCGTGCGCTGGGCAAAGGCCGCCTGGCGGTAGGCAAGGAAGATCACCCCAACACCTACGACACGGTGGCGGACATCCAGAACATCGTCAGCCACCGGAACGATCTGCTGCGCCTGTATAACGCGGCGTCGATGAATTTCTTCTACGAGGCCTCGGCTCAAGGCGGCCGGGGAGTGATCCACCTGTTGAACTACTCGCGGCGGCCGGCGAGCGATGGACCTCTCTTTTACGTGAAGGAGCCGCAGAAGTCGGCCCGCCTGGTGAGTCCGGAGCTGGCCTCGCCCGCCGAGTTGCAGTGGGCTCCGCAGGAAGCCGGCGGGGCGGAGTTGGCCCTGCCGCGCATTTCCGTCTATGGCGCCGTCGAACTGGAGAGCTAAGAGTTGAAGGAGACCGCAATGAAAAGAGATCTGACCAGGAGAGAGATGCTGGTGGCGTCCGGCGCAATGCTCGCGCTGCCCGCGTTGCCCGCGTGGAGCGCCGCGCCAACCGGCCCGACGGCTCGGGTGGCTGTGGCCAAGTGCAAGACCTATGGTCCCGAGCTGCTGCCCGCATTGGAGACGATGTTCGATCAGATGGGCGGCCTGGACCGGCTGGTGAAGGGCAAGACGGTCGCGGTGAAGATCAACCTCATCGGCGTCCGCTGGCAGCGGTTGGGCACGGCCAGGATGGAGGATACGTTCTGGACGAATCCCCGCGTGATCGCGGGGGTGGTGCACCTGATGGGCAAGGCCGGCGCGCGCCGCATCCGCGTGGTTGAAGGCCCCTGGTCAACCCCCGAGACGCTGGAAGAGGTGATGCTGTCGATGAACTGGCAGCCGCAGGATATCTTGAGCGCCGCGGACAACGTGGAGTTCGAGAACACCAATTATCTGGGCCGGGGAAAGAAGTACTCGCGCTTCATGGTTCCTGGCGGGGGGTTGATCTACCCCGGTTACGATTTGAACCATTCCTATGAGGATTGCGACGTTTTCGTCTCCCTCGCCAAGCTGAAGGAACACGCGGCCACGGGCGTCACGCTGTCGATGAAGAACGTCTACGGAGCTACTCCCATCACCATCTACGGCGAGGGCGCCGGAGTTGACGAGCCCAGCATTCGCCCGCACGGCGGACGCGGCGGAACATTCCATTTTGCGCGCCGCATGCCCTCGAAGAGCGCGCCGCAGCAGAAAGATATGAGCTTGCCCAAGGACGCCGGCTATCGGATTCCGCGCATCGTCGCCGAACTGTGCACGGCGCGGCCCGTTCACCTGGCAATCATCGACGGAGTTAAAACCGCTACCGGCGCGGAGACCAATTATGGAAGTCCAAACCGGCCCCAGGCCGCGGTCAACCCTGGAGTGCTGATTGCCGGGACGAATTGCGTGGCCACCGACGCGGTGGCAATGGCGGTGATGGGGTTCGATCCCATGGCCGACCGCGGAACCGCGCCGTTCGCCAACTCCGACAGCATGGTGCGTCTGGGCGAAGACCTGGGAATCGGCCTGCGCGACCTCAGCCGCAACGAGATCGCCGGAGCGCCCATCTCCGAGGTCGTGTTCAGCTACAGCGCCGTCCGCGATAGGCTGTTGGCCGCGGCCAAGAAGTCGTGAACCGCGGCGTCGCCGGACTAGCTCCCGCCGCGGCGGGCGGGAAGATGGAATGACCGTGGCGGAGACCGGCTCTGGAGCGAACGAACTGCTGCGCCTCGATGAGAACTTCGACGCCATGGGCGCGACGTTCTCCATCGCCCTCTATGGCCACGACCAGGCAGAGATGGCGGCGGCGATCGACGCCGCCTTTGCTGAAGTGGCGCGCCTCGACGCCATGCTCTCCCATGACAGAGTTGACAGCGAATGGAGCAAACTGAACCGCCGCGCCGCCGATGAGCCGGTCGGCGTCTCCGAGGAGCTGTTCCAGTTGCTCTCCTCATGCATGGCCTACAGCCGCGAGAGCGAAGGAGCCTTCGATATTGCAGTGGGACCGCTGATGAAGCTCTGGGGCTTCTACAAGGGCTTCGGCAGCCTGCCGAGCCCCGCGGAGGTGGAGGCCGTGCTCCCTCAAGTGGGCA
>JBEKCX010000277.1:0-4342 GCA_050014655.1 Occallatibacter sp.
TCGTGTAGCGCTGAAACTCCATCTGCCGAGCCAAGCTAAGTTGTTGCATCTGTGATCCGCCTCCGAATATAGCTTTACTCAGAATCCTTAAAAAGCAAAGTGTTTTTCAGAGGTTTCCTAGAGTAGCGCCGGCGCACGACAGCCCGCGTGCGCGGTTGGGCTTCGGAGGCGGAAACCGAAGCAGGCAAGATCAGCGCAAGGCGACTTTGGCGCCTGCCTGCTGCGCGATGCCCTGGCCCTCGGCGGCCTCGATCGCCACACCCTCGCCTGAGACCTCGGCATAACCGATCGTCAGTCCATGCTGAGCGGCGATCTTGACATTGTGCAGGACCACGCCGGAGATCGGAGCTTCGGGCAAGCCCACGATGGCGCCCGCCGACGCGCTTCCCGCAGCCGTCACGTCTTCGAGGGTAATGTCGTGAAAGTGCGGCGTCAGGCGCGTAACCGGCTGCGCGGTTTCGCCATCGGGCGGCAGAACCTTGGGATAGTACTCACTGACGATGAGCGCGTTCTTCACGTCCTTCATGTCGATCCGGCGGAAGGTGAGAGGACCCACATCGTTGCCGCGGTCGCGGTTGGCCTTCACGCGAATGCCGTTGTCGGTGCCGTTGAAATGAATGCGCTCGGCCAGGATGTTGTGCGCGCCGCCGGCAATCTCGCTGCCGATCGACAGGCCGTGCCCGTGCAGGAAGGTGCAATCAGAGATGGTAATGTCGCGGCTCGGCTCGTCCGGCCCCGGAGAGCCGATGGCTCCCGACTTGATGGCGATGTTGTCGTCGCCCACGTCGGCAAAGACGCGCTCGATGCGCACATGCGACGAGGAGAAGGGATCGATGGCGTCGGTGTTGGGAGAGTTGGCGGGCGCCAGAACCTTGATATTCCGAATGGTCACATCGTCCGAGTAGTAAGGAACCAGTTGCCACATCGGCGAGTTCTGGAGGGTAACTCCCTCGACCAGCACATGCTTGCAATGGTCGAAGACGACCAGGCGCGGCCGCGGGTGGTCAGTGCCCAAGACGCCGGAATTCTTGACGGTGCGCGCCATCTGCCACCAGCTCTCGCCCGCGCCGTCGATGACGCCTTCTCCGGTGATCGCGACGTTGGCGGCATTGGTCGCGCTCACCAGCGATTGCAGGCCGGGCGCGCGAAACTCGACCTTGGCCGGATAATCCCCATGATCGGCGGAGCCCAGCAGCGTGGCTCCCTCGTCGAGCTGCAAACGGATGTTGCTCCTGAGCACAATGGGCGCGCTCAGATAGGTTCCCGCAATCAGCCGGACCGTGCCGCCGCCCTGGCGCGCGCAGGCGTCGATCGCCGCCTGAATCGCGGCTGTATCTTTCGTGACGCCGTCTCCCTTGGCCCCATAAGCGCGCGGATCGCAGCGGGCGGAGGAATGGAGCGCGCTGGCCGGGACAGCCGCGAAGAAAGCCGGCAGGAGCCAAAAAAACAGGCGGATGAGCGATGGTTTCAGTTGAGTCACGGGAGTTACTCGCAGGCTTTCGGATCGCCTTTCAATTCGATCATACGCAGTATGCATGAATAAGTGCTTCAACAATGTGGCGCTGTGTCAGGGCCCGACTTCACAGGCTGCGGAAAAACCCTTGATTCTCTCGTTCTGGCTCTTCTTGAAGCCGTTTTCGCGTCCTCTTGCCGGCGCGCGGCCGGGTTGATCATAGTTGTTTTGCCTCTGCAGGCCGCTTTCGGCGGCCTCCAGAGACACTGCGGCCCTATCAGGCCGCCGCTGCAGCCGGAATCAGTCTCCTGAGGCGCATCAGGTTGTAGGCCGCCATGGTCAGCCGCTAGAACCAATCCGCCCGTTTCAGGCTCCGCACCTTGACCTGGCGCAGCACGCTGTCCAGTTTGGCCCAGCCGAAGACCTTCTCGATGAGCTTGCGTTTCTTCTGGCTGATCGCGCGCCGCCGGTCGGCCCGTTCGGCTTCGCTCAAGCTGTTTTTGCCCAGGTTGCTGCTCTCTTGGGTGTACTCGCTGACGTGCGGCGCCCCGGCCCGCCGCGGCGGGGTCTTCGCCGCTGGGGTGGAAACTAGCGGAAAAGCAGGTTGTACTGTAACTGTTCCATGTCGCCGCGGCGACCCGCTCGCTGCGAATCGAGTACAACACCATCAACAGCGCGGCCCGCAACCGCCGCTCGGGGGCGATCGACGGACGGCCGGTTGACGAACAGAGCTTCTCGAAGTCGGCGTTCAAACGCTCCAGCGCTCGGTCGGCCAAAGCGCGAATCTGCCGCGCCGGATGGTTGGCAGAAATCCGCTGGACAAGAGTTACGTAACTCTACATCGCCGCCTGTTTCTGGTCTTCTCCACGCATGCTTCATTGGACAGATAAAACGCCCGCAAAGTCAATGCAAGTTGCACATTATAAATATAGTTAACAATGACAACGCGCGCTCGTTCCATCGCCCCTGAGGCAAAGCGAATACCCCCGTCGAGAGCGGCACTCAACTCCACGCAGAAAAACAGTGACGAGTTTTTCCGCAGCCTCTGAAGTTGGGCCCTTTTACAAAACCGACCGTGGATTGCGATCGGGGAGATTAAGATGCGCTTGCCGCGATGCGCGGTTACCGGAACAGGCGCTGGCCTCCATGAACAGCTGGAGACTAAGGGCTGGCGGCTAGAAGCTGAAACTCGTGGCGCGGGAACCTTACCGCCGCTGTCCGCGTAAAATGGAGAGTGATGAAGGGCTTTCGCCGCGCATCTTTGCTCGTTTTCCGCCTGCTGCTGGCCGCTGCCGTGGGTATTTCCGCCGCGGCGGCCTGGGCCGAGCGGGCGGAGGATCTGCCCCAGCCCACCGATTACGTCAGCGACTATGCCCACGTGCTGTCGCCCGAGGCCATTGCGCGGCTGGATCGCATCTGCGGGCAACTGGACCACACCCAGGCCAATGCGCAGATCGCCGTGGTGACCATCCACACCCTGGATGGAGAAGACCCGGCGGCGTTTGCCAACGCGCTTGAAGACAAGTGGAAGATGGGGCGCAAGGGCTCGGATCGCGGCTTGCTGGTTTTTCTGGCCGTGGACGACCATAAGTACCGGATTGAGCCGGGCTATGGCTTGGAGGGGATTCTTCCCGATGGCAGGGTTGGCGATATTGGCCGCGAGATGGTTCCGTATCTGCGGGCCAGTGACTTCGACGGGGCCGTGACACTGGCCGTGGGCGAGGTCGCGCAGGTGATTGCCGCTGACGCCAAGGTGACCCTGGACGACGAGCCTGTGCAGGCGGCGCAGCCGGCGAAGCATGGTTCAACGGTGGGCGACAAGGTTTTTTGGGCCATCTGGCTGATTCTCTTCGTAGGCATGGCAGTTTTACGGCTGCTATTTGGGGCGCACGGAACCTTCTTCGGCGGTCGTGGGCAGTGGACGATTGGCGGGGGTGGTGGGTTTGGCGGGGGCGGCTTTGGAGGCGGAGGGGGAGATTCCGGAGGGGGATTTGGCGGGTTTGGCGGCGGCGGGTTTGGCGGCGGCGGCGCCGGTGGAAGCTGGTAGTTCATTCAGGTTTTCAAACGCGGCCTTCCCGAGCGGAGGCCGGCGTAGTCATCGGTGAGGACCACGCCGCGCAGCTGGGTCTCAGTGTGTTGCTTGCGGGCGATGGGGGCGGGCGGAAGCTCGGTCTGAGTCATTTCCTTCCCAGTGCAGTGCAAAGGCAGCTTTCAGCCGCTAGGTCTCAGACCGGGTGATTTTGTCCCTCCCACCCTAGCGGCAAAAACAGGGACGCCTTGCCCAGAGGGCTCCCAGGTGGGGCATCTGCAGCAGGACCGAGGGAACCTTTCCGCCGCCGGCCGCGTAAAATAGAAAGCAATGAGACCCTTTCGCCGCCCGTTTTTGCTCGTTTTCCGGCTGTTGCTGGCCGCCGCAGTGGGTTTTTCCGCCACGGCCGCCTGGGCGGAGCGGGTGGAGGATCTGCCCCAGCCCACCGATTACGTCAGCGACTATGCCCACGTGCTGTCGCCCGAGGCCATTGCGCGGATCGATCGCATCTGCGCGCAACTGGACCACTCCCAAGCCAATGCGCAGATCGCCGTGGTGACCATCCATACCCTGGGCGGCGACGACTCGGCCGACTTTGGCACTCGCCTCTTCCATCAGATGAAGATCGGCCCCAAGGGAACGGACCGCGGCGTTCTGCTGCTGTTTGCCATCGACGACCATCGGCGCTCCATCAAAACCGGTTATGGCATGGAAGGCATCCTGCCGGACGCCAAAACCGGCGACATTGGCCGCGACATGGTTCCTTATCTGCGCGCCAACGATTTCGACGGGGCCGTGACGCTGGGCGTGAATGAGGTGGCGCAGGTGATCGCCGCCGATGCCAAGGTGACGCTGGACGA
>JBEKCX010000278.1:0-4333 GCA_050014655.1 Occallatibacter sp.
GTGCTTGCCCAATACCTTGGTGATGGCCGCCGTCAGCGTGGTCTTGCCGTGATCGATGTGCCCGATCGTCCCCACGTTCACGTGCGGCTTCGTGCGGTCAAACTTTTCCTTCGCCATGCTTGTGCTCCTCGTCGTTCCAGCTTTCAGTTCACTGTCTCAGCGTTTGCAAGCCGGAGTCGTTCTATCAACCCCAGCAAATCACGCCTGTCTACCTTAAACTCCACAGAAGCCCCGCGTACTTCATCCCAATGCTCATGTACTAGACGCCAGAAGCATTTATCAAGCAACTTCTCACCGGGTCCGCTCAACTTCTCCGCTTCTGCCTTGGCTTCTTCCTCAAATTCAACACGGATTTCCGTGTTTGATCCTTCAATCCAAAGACCGGTGTTCGTGCTTACCACGTGCATTCGGCCACCATTGCAAAACCGTTACCTGCCCTGCGCCCTGCCGATAATCTCATCGGCAATCATGCGCGGAGCCTCTTCATAGCGCGCGAACTGCATCGAATACGATGCCCGGCCCTGGGTGGACGAGCGAATGTCGTTCACGTAGCCGAACATCTCCTTCAGCGGAACGATCGCCTTGATCACCTGCGAGCCGCCCACACGCTCCATCCCCTCGATGCGCCCGCGCCGTGAGTTGATGTCGCCGATGATTACCCCCATGTACTCCTCGGGAACCGTGACCTCGACCGCCATCACCGGCTCCAGCAGCACCGGCGAGGCCTTGCGCGCGGCCTCCTTGAAAGCTATGGAGCCGGCAATCTTGAAGGCCATTTCGTTGGAGTCCACTTCGTGGTAGCTGCCGTCGTAGAGCGTCACCTTCACGTCCACCACCGGGTAGCCGGCCAGTATGCCCAGCTCCAGCGCGCCCTGCACGCCCTGATCGATGGGCTTGATGAATTCCCTGGGAATCGAACCGCTCTTGATTTCGCTGATGAACTCGTAGCCCGCGCCCGGCGCGTTGGGCTCGACGCGCAGCTTGCAGTGGCCGTAGTTGCCCGAACCGCCGGTCTGGCGAATGTACTTGCCCTCGGCCTCGGCCTTCTTGCGGATGGTCTCGCGGAAGGCCACCTTGGGCTCGCCCACATTGGCCTCCACCTTGTGCTCGCGCCTCATGCGGTCGACCAGAATCTCCAGATGCAGCTCTCCCATGCCGCTGATGATGGTCTGGCCCGACTCCTCGTCGGTGCGCACCTTGAAGGTGGGGTCCTCGTCGGCCAGCCGCGCCAAAGCCACGCCCATCTTCTCCTGGTCGGCCTTGGTCTTGGGCTCGATGGCCACCGAGATCACCGTCTCCGGAAAGGTGATGGCGCCCAGGGCGATGGGGTGATGCGGAGCGCACAGCGTGTCGCCGGTCTTCACATCCTTCAGTCCCACGCAGGCGCAGATGTCGCCGGCATAGATCTCGGTCACGTCCTCGCGCTTGTTGGCGTGCATCTTCACCAGCCGGCCCACGCGATCGGTCTTGCCGGTGCGCGGATTGAGAATCGTATCCCCGGTCTTGAGCGCGCCCGAATAGACGCGGGTGAAGCAGAGCTTGCCGAAGGGATCGTTGAGAATCTTGAAGGCCAGGGCCGCAAGCGGTTCGCTATCGTCCGGCTTGCGAGTGACGATCTGGGAGGGGCGGTGAGGATTGATGCCCTCTACCGGGGGCTTGTCGAGCGGGCTGGGAAGGTAGTCGACGACCGCATCCAGCAGCGTCTGGATTCCTTTGTTCTTGAAGGCGCTTCCGCACAGCACCGGAAAGACCTTCAGGTTGATGACGGCCTGGCGAATGCCGGCCTTCAGCTCGGCGATGGTGGGCGGTTCGCCCTCGAGAAACTTGCCCAGGAGCACATCGTCGGTCTCGGCGATAATCTCAATCAACTGCAGGCGGAAGGCTTCGGCCTTCTTCTGCAGCGCGGCGGGAATCGGCTCGATCTCGAACTGCGAGCCCATGGCCTCGTCCTGCCAGACCACGGCATTCATCTCCACCAGGTCGACCACGCCCTTGAATCCGGCCTCGGCGCCGATGGGAATCTGCAGCGCCACCGGCCGCGCGCCCAGCCGCTTGCGAATGGACTCCAGAACGTGCTCGAAGTCCGCCCCGTTCCTGTCCATCTTGTTGACGAAGCAGATGCGCGGCACCCTGTACTTGTCGCCCTGCCGCCACACGGTCTCCGTCTGCGGCTGCACGCCGGCCACCGAGTCGAACAGCGCCACCGCGCCGTCCAGCACGCGCAGGCTGCGCTCCACCTCGGCGGTAAAGTCCACGTGGCCGGGCGTGTCGATGATGTTGATGCGGCAGTCTTTCCAGGTGCAGGTGGTGGCGGCCGAAGTGATGGTGATGCCGCGCTCCTGCTCCTGCTCCATGTAATCCATGGTCGCCGTGCCCTCGTGCACCTCTCCTATACGGTGCGTAATGCCCGTGTAGAAGAGGATCCGTTCTGTCGCTGTCGTCTTCCCGGCGTCGATGTGCGCCATGATCCCGATATTCCGGCAGCGGTTCAGCGGTGTGGTGCGTGGCACGGCATTCATTCCTTGCGGGCCGTTGTGGCCCGCGGTTCGATCTCTCTGTCCAGCTACGTCCCTAAGTCCCTGCGCGCTTTCCCAGGTCCCCAGAGCGAGGGACCGGGGGCACCCAAACTATGTCCCTAAGTCCCTAGTCCCTTAGTCCCTTAGTCCCTAGTCCCCAAACTCCCTACCAGCGGTAGTGGGCAAAGGCCTTGTTGGCCTCGGCCATGCGGTGAACGTCTTCCTTCTTCTTCATCGCCGCGCCGCGCCCGTTGGCCGCGTCCAGCAGCTCGTTCGACAGCTTGTCGATCATGCCCTTTTCGCCGCGGTTGCGGCCGTAGGTGATCAGCCAGCGGATGGCCAGCGACGTGCGCCGGTCCGGATTCACCTCGATCGGCACCTGGTAGTTGGCGCCGCCCACGCGCCGCGTCTTCACTTCCAGCAGCGGCTTGCAGTTCTCCACCGCCTTCTTGAAGAGCTTGAGGGCATCGTCGCCGCCGCCCTTTTCCTCCAGGTTGCGCATCGACTGATAGAAGATGGCCTGGGCCGTCGACTTCTTCCCGCCCCACATCATCGAGTTGACAAACTTGGTGACCAGCGTGGACCCGTAAACCGGGTCCGGCACCGGTTCCCGCTTCGCAATGTGCCCTTTTCTCGGCATAATCCCTCAAAGAAACAGTTCTCAGTCGTCAATTCTCAGTTGCCAAGCCCTTGCTGACCACTGACCACTGACCACTGTTTTACTTCTTGCCCTTGGCCGCCGCGCCGCCCTTGGCGCGCTTGGCCCCATACTTCGACCGGCTCTGCTTGCGATCTCCCACGCCCACCGAATCCAGCGTGCCCCGCACCACGTGATAGCGAACTCCCGGCAGGTCCTTTACGCGGCCGCCGCGAATCAGCACAATCGAGTGCTCCTGCAGGTTGTGGCCGATGCCCGGAATGTAGGTGGTTACCTCAATCCCGTTGGTCAGCCGCACGCGGGCCACTTTGCGCAGGGCCGAGTTCGGCTTCTTGGGCGTCTGTGTATACACGCGGGTGCAAACGCCGCGCCGCTGCGGCGAGGCCTGCAAGGCCGGCGACGCCGTCTTGTACCGCGGGGCCGTGCGCCCCTTGCGAACCAACTGATTGAATGTAGGCAAACCAAAACTCCTTACGCCAAAAACCTTAACCCACCCTGTTGTCAGTCGCGCGCAGACAAATGGGGCCTCCCGTGGTGAGAGCGCACGACTGGAAAGCTGTCGCGCACGCGCACGGAAGCCCTTATTTACTGCTTCGCGTCTGCCTTCGTTCCAATCTCAGACGAAAACCAGGACGGTGGCCGGGCGTTTCCAAATTCGCTGGAAAGCCAACTCCGTTTCGCCGGTTTCGGCCCGCATAGCCCTCCGAGGTGGAGAACGCGCGGGCGCCGTAGCGATTTGTCTCTCCACCCCAGCGACGAAGACCTGTCGCCGGGGACCCCGGCTGCCCTTGCAAGAAAAGAGCGATTCCGGGAACCTGTCTGGCCAGCTAACTGTCCCTGGCCTTGGGAATCAGCGCCGCCCGCTTCAGCCGGACCGGCCTGCCCCTCGCCTCCGCCGTCAAGACACACGGATAGAGGCGTTCTTGCGCAACCATTTAACCATATCAAGAAACCCGGGTGGGGTCAAATAAAGCTTCCCGTCAGCATGGAATTCGTTTCGCTTTACAGCCGCTGACGGCTGCAACGGGAGATTCCAGTAGATGAGTCCTGGGACGGGCGCAGGAAATCGAGGTGGGGTCAGTCTATTCTGCCCCACCCCTCATAATTTTTCGGCTTTATTCGATCGATTTCAGCGTCCAGGCGCCGTTTTCAAAAGCAA
>JBEKCX010000279.1:0-4322 GCA_050014655.1 Occallatibacter sp.
GGTCCTACCCCAGAGTACACGACTGCGGAGGATAGAGGGGCCAGCCAGTCGCGGAAGCCAAAGCAAATGGCTGAAGTTGCGGCCTCACCGGCAAGGAGGGAATCGTACCGTTGACCGTCGGCTATCTCGCGGTCGCCGGGCGGCCTAGCGGTACGATTCGTCGCGGTGGATCACGAACTCGGGATAAGCGCCGCCGCCCAGTTCGTGCAGGTCCATGCCGATGCGCTCGCCGTCGGGGTCCACACGAAAGGCAAGCACGCGGTTGAGCAGCCAGAAGAGCAGGTAGACGAGAGGCAGCACCAGGCCCAGCAGCGCGGCGATACCGACGAGTTGGGCCACAAGCTGGCCGGGCTGGGAGGCGAAGATGCCGGCGGCAAGCAGGCCCAGAAGGCCACCGGCGGCGTGGACGGCGATAGCGCCGGAGGGATCGTCGATGGAGACGGCGAGTTCGAGCACCTCGACCAGGAGCGGAGTGACGATGCCGGCGATGAAGCCGACGGCGAGCGACTCACCGGGCGTGACCAGGGCAGCGCAGGCGTTGGAGGCGACGAGCCCGCTGAGCCAGGCGTTGGCGCAGAGGCTGGCGTCGGGCTTGCCAAAGCGGATGCGGGTCACGGTGAAGGTGGCCGCGAGCGCCGCTGAGGCGGAGAGCAGCGTATTGACGGCGGTGACGGGCAGCGCGGCCAGGGGAGCGTGGAGCCAGATGAGCGCGCCGGCGAGGTTCCAGGCCAGCCAGCCAACCAGGGAGACGATGCAGCCGAAGAGAATATAGACGGCGTTGTGGCCGGGGAGCGCGGTGGCCAGGCCCTCCTTGGGGAACTTGCCCTTGCGCGGGCCGGCGATCCAGATGACGGCGAGAGCGCTCAAGCCGCCGAGGACGTGGACTGTGGCCGCGCCGCCAGGATCGAGAAAGCCTGCGCCCAACGAGAAGTTGATGCCGAGTTGCGAGAGCCATCCGCCGGCCCAAACCCAATGGGCGAGGAGCGGAAAGACGATAGCGGCCAGGACCGCGGCGGCGGCGCAGCCGGAGGTGAGGCGCAGCCGGTCCGCTCCCGAGCCCCAGGGGATGAGCGCGGCCAGGGCCACGGCCAGAAACTCGAAGAGCAGCGCCAGTTGGGAGTGCGCGGGAGCAGCCGCGAGTCCGCCGAGCAGAAACGGGCCAGCGCCGAGCCAGTTCCAGGGCTTGCCGGCCGCGTAAAAGACGTGGCCCGCGCCGCCGGAGGCTCCCGGCAGACTGCCCGCAAGGGTTGCGCCCACCAGGGCGAAGACGATGGCGGCGACGGCAACGATGGCGAGGTTGCCAAGGAGCGCCTGGGCGGCGGAGCGGGAGCGGCCCAGTCCGGTATTGATGAGGGCCACGCCGGCGATGGCCAGCGGGGCGTTCAGGAGCAGCGCGAGAGCAAGGGCAAAGGCGGCGTCGGTCATGGCGGGAGCAGTGGGAGTCATGGGCGGCTCTCTCCGCGCGCTTGCATGTGGCCGCGAACGGCAACCCCCAGGCCGAGCGCTTCGACGGCCAGCCCGCAGAGGACAAAAGCCGTCCGCGAAGGCGACGCGGGGAAGAGGACGAGCGCGGCAATCGCGAGGAAGAATCCGGCTGGCATCACCAGCAATCCGGCGTATTTCATCGTCCTTCCTTCTCTGGGCGCAACTACGGCGGGGAGCCCGGCCCGCGGAGTTCGACTCCGTATCCAAATCGTCTGTCGCTGAGGGCAACCGGCTGTAAAGGCTAGTTGAATTCTAAAGCATTGCGCTGTTGGCGTCGGGGCGTCGCCGGGCCGGCGAAGAGTAGTCGCGTGGAAGTCAGATCGCGTGAGCAAGAAGTGTCAGGGCACGACTGAAGCCGTGCCGTAGACGGTCTTTCGTTGAATTTCACCCTTCGGTCCGGGTTTTGGTTCTGCGAAAACCCGGACCGAAGGCCAATTACGGTCTTTGCGGCTTTCGGCACGACTGAAGCCGTGCCCTGACACTTCGAGGTGAACCTCATGGTTCGTCCTCTTCATGCGATTGTCCTGCAGGCTGCCGGAGGTTGCGAGAAGCCGTCTTCCCGAAAAGCCTCGTCCGTCCTACACTCTTTCCATGGACAATGAGCGCATCCGCGAGATCTGCCTGGCGCTTCCGCATACGGCGGAGACGCTCAACTGGGGTCACCACCTGGTCTACTGGGTGGGTGATCGCGACATCGGCGGTAAGATGTTCGCCATGACCGACCTCGACGGCACGGGAATCGGCGTGCTGTGGTTCCACTGCGGCCAGGAGCGCTTTCACGAGCTGCTGGAGAGCGACGGAATCTGCGCCTCACCCCACTTGGCCAGGGCATTTTGGGTCTCCATGGAACGCTGGGACGCGCTCAGGCCGCGCCAAGTTGAAGAGGAGCTGCGCCTGGCCCACGGCCTCATCTACGAGAAGCTGCCCAAGCGCACCAAGGCCGTGCTGGCGCTGCCGGAGAAGGAGCGCGCCAGGCTCATCCGCGAGCGTAAGAAGCAGCTTGCCGCGAAGGCCAAGGCCAGCCGCGATTGAGCGGGAGCCCGGCCTGGAGCGATGGAGGCAATGGGCCGCCCTCAGCCCTGATGCATTACCCTCATAGTTGGTCCGACAGGATTGCGTTGAGGTGGGCGCCGGCCAGGAGTTCGTGGTCTCCCACCCGGCTTTGGTGGGCAGGGCAGGACTGTCGATTGAGTTTTGTCGTCTCCCAGGTCTCAGAATCGAGACCTGGGGCACCCAGATTCAGTGGGCGGGCCGGGGCTGAAAGGCCTGAGCGGTTGGGTCGATCATTCGGAGCCGAATCCGGCTCAGGGGATACCTATTTGCGCATCGTTCTCTCGAATATTGGCACCTTCGGCGACATCAATCCTCTGATCGCCATTGCATTGGAATTGAAGCGGCGGGGGCACGCGCCGGTGATGGCGGTGCCGGCGGTCTTCGAGCCGAAGATTGCACCCCTGGGCCTGGAGTTTCACGCGGTCAGGCCGGATATCGACCCCGAGGATACGCACCAGGCGGAGATGATCTACGACGTGCGCAAGGGCACGGAGCGGGGCTTGAGGGAGTTTCTGTTTCCAGTGCTGCGCCAGACTTACGACGATCTGCTGGATGCGGCGACCAAACCGGAGCGCGCGGACCTGCTGCTGCTGGGCGAGTTGAACTATGCGGGGCCGCTGGTAGCCGAGGTGACCGGGATCAAGTGGGCAAGCTACGTGCTGGCGCCGCTCTCGTTTTTCTCCGCCTTCGACCCGCCGGTCTTGCCACCGTACCCTCGGCTGGCGCGGGCGGACAAGGCGGTGCCGGGCTTCGGACGGGTGATCAGGCGGCTGGCGCGGTTTGTCAGCCGCAAGTGGCCGCAGCCGATCTACGATCTGCGCGCCGAACTGGGGCTGGCGAAGGGCGCAAATCCGCTTTTCGACGCCAAGCACTCGCCCTACCTGGTGCTGGCGCTTTTCTCGCGGGTTCTGGGTACGGAGCAGAAGGACTGGCCGGAGAACACGAAGATTACGGGGTTTTGCTACTACGATTCGGACGCGGGGAACGGGGCGCTGCCACCGCATCTGGAGGAGTTTTTGGCGGATGGGCCGGTGCCGGTGGTTTTTACGCTTGGGTCGGCGGCGGTGCTGGTTGCGGGACGCTTCTTCGAGTTCTCAGCCAGGGCAGCCATCAAGCTGGGAGTGCGGGCGGTTCTGCTCATCGGCACCGATCCGCGCAACCGGCCGCAGAAGGCGCTGCCGGAGACGATCTGCGTGGCCGAATACGCGCCGTATTCCAAGCTGCTTCCGCGCGCGGCCCTGGTGGTGCACCAGGGCGGAGTGGGCACGACGGCGCAGTGCCTGCGGGCGGGCAAGCCGATGCTCATAATGCCCTACTCGCACGACCAGCCGGACAACGCCCGGCGCATGCTGCGGCTGAAGGTGGCGCGGGTGATTCAGCGCGGGAACTATACGCCGTTCAGAGTGGCGCGCAGGCTGAAGGCGATACTGGCGGAGCCGCTGTTTGCGCGGCGCGCGGAGCAGGTGGCGCGGCGGCTGGAGCAGGAGGACGGCGTGCGATCGGCGTGCGATGCGCTGGAAGAACTTTACCGGAGCACAAGGCGGGAAACCTAGTACAGCGGCCGTGTGAATATGTGCTCTCCCAGGTCCCAAAAGCGGGACCTGGGGCACCCAAACCTCCATCATCGGCATTCCACAATCACCCGGTCAGGATGCTAGTGGAAGAAGCTGAAGCGCTTTTTCTTTTCCCGGTGTTCGGACATGCCGCAGGCGGCTCTGGCCATCTGGTGGATGGCTCTGGAGATGGGCGAGTCTTCAAGGGCGATGGGAGTGGCGGTGTTCTGG
>JBEKCX010000280.1:0-4288 GCA_050014655.1 Occallatibacter sp.
GGGTTGTCTTTCAGGTAGATCTGGCCGACGGAAAGATAGTTGGCGGCCCGCCAGTAGGCGTCCATCTTGGCCAACATTTCCGGGCTGAGGGGGGCTTTGCTCGCTGTTTCGCTTGCCATCTTTTCGGTCATGTCGCACCTTTCAACGGTTGATTTCCGTGCCACGATAAGCCTACCAGCCGCCGGTTACGCAACGGGTGATTCGAACCACAAGCAGATGAGACGGCGGTCCAATTTGTGGGATGAATCCAGCTCGCCCTATCTCCATCGGGAATCCGCGGCGCCATGATGCGGGAGAGGTATTGACATGGACCTCGTTTCCGCGCTTCAATCGGCTGTTCCTGCCTGATGCCCGGTGGTTTGCAATCAGAAGCCCAGGGGACGAACAATGGAAGCGGGTGGAGCGATGAACGGTCTACTTTGGATCGCGCAGTTGATACTGGCGGGCGTGTTCGCGGTCACGGGAGCCACCAAGCTCTTCGCCTATGAAAAGCTCGTGAAAACTCTGGAGAGCCGCTCGAAGGGCGGGCGGACCGGGATGTCGCGCGGACAGGCTGCCGCGATCGGACTGCTGGAGATAGCCGGAGCGGTGGGCGTTTTGATGCCGGCCGACCTTGTTTCCGCCAACCTGCCCGTTCACCTGTTCATCTTGCTGGCGGCCGGCGGCCTGGCGCTGCTGATGGTGGCCGCCGGCATCTATCACCTGCGCCGCCAGGAGTCGGCCGCGCCCGCGGTTTCGCTCTTCCTGCTGGCTGTCTTTGTGATCTTCGGTCGCTGGCCGCGATAGAGCCGCTGCTTTCCCAGGTCCCCAAATGCGAGCGATCTTGGGCACCCAGGGTGGGCGGCGCGATGCCGAAATCACGGAAGCACCGACGCGTTCTAGAAATAGCGTTTCAGCTTGAGGATTTGCGACTCCAAGCCGTACCACAGCGCGCTGGCCACCGCGGTTGTGGCCGCCAGCCGGAAGCCGACCACAGCCAAGTTGCCGGCAATCCCATAGCGGTCCATGAGAATATCGAACCAGCCGAAGCACACGAACACCAGGATGTGGGTCATATAGAGGCCGTAGCTGATGCGGCCATAGAAGGCGAGCGGTCCCCGGCGCAGCGCGGCGCTGAGCGGATTGCGCGCGCCGGTGGAGGCGATGGAGGCCAGCACCGCGCCGGCAAACCCGACCGACAGCGCCGAATCGAGAAGCGATGTCCCTCCCGCCACGGTGGCCGCGGCCGCCATGCCCGCCGCCAGACCGCCCAGGCCGATCCACAGCCAGGCGCGCCGGCTGAGCGAGAGCGTGTAAAGCCCTAGCGCCAGCAGGCTGCCCAGGGCGATGCCGTCCAGCTTGATGAGCGTGTGGGTGGGAGTGTTCCACATCCAAACCGGGTTCAAGTGGCGCAGCAGCGGCGAGCCGGCCAACGCGGCAACCAGAACACTCGCCAGCATCCACGGCCGGCGCAGGTAGCGCACCAGCGGCGCCCAGAGAAAGTAATACTGCTCTTCGACGGCCAGCGCCCAGGTAGGCCCGATGGCCGGGGGCAGCGTCAGGTGGAAGAGATTCTGCACAAAGAAGATGTAGGCCAGCCACGGAGCGGTCTTTACCGCGTCCATCACGCTGAGACCGACGAACCAAGGCGCCTGTGCGTAGACCACGACCAGCAACAGAATATACACCGGCCAGATGCGCAGCGCCCTGCGCGCATGGAAGTTGTGAAAGTAGCGCGGCTTGTCCCGCGTCCCCAGCAGGATCGAGGTAATCAGGAAGCCGGAGAGCACGAAGAAGAGATTGACCCCCACCCATCCCCACGCCGCGGCGGAGTGCATCCACGTGCCCTCCAGCCGCGGACCGCAGTGATAGACGACCACCCCCAGAATCGCCAGGCCGCGCAGCCCGTCGAGTTCCGGCAGGTAAGAGGGCAGCCAGGTTGGGCGTTGCATGGGCATGTTAGCGGGGTTAGCGGAGTTAGCGAGCCGACGAGTTAGATTTGGTGGATTCCCAAGTGTCAAAGGCGAGACACGGGGCACCCAGCGTTGTTAGCGGAATTGGCCTAGTTGTTGGGTGCCCCAGGTCTCGATTCTGAGACCTGGGACACCACAAATCTCAATTCAGCACGAAAAGGTGATCTCTGATCCCTGATCCCTGTTCCTCACCCCGCGGCCAGTTGCTTGGCTCTTTCGGTCGCCCGCATCACGGCCTTGATGAGGGTGACGCGCAGGCCGCCCTCTTCCAGCTCCAGAATGCCGTCGATGGTGCAGCCGGCGGGGGTGGTTACGGCGTCTTTCAGCATGGCCGGGTGCCAGCCGGTTTCCAGCACCATCTTGGCGGCGCCGAAGGTGGTCTGCGCGGCCAGTTGCGTGGCGGTGTCGCGGGGCAGGCCGACCTTCACGCCCGCCTCGGCCAGCGCCTCGATGATGATGTAGATGTAGGCCGGCCCGGAGGCCGAAAGGCCGGTCACGGCGTTCATGTGCTTCTCGTCCACGGTCACCGCGCGGCCCACGGTCTCAAAGATGCGCTCGGCCAGTTCCATCTGTTGGGCCGAGACGAAGCGCCCTCTGCACAGTGCCGCCATGCCGGCGCCCAGCATCGAAGGCGTGTTGGGCATGGCGCGGATGACGGCGATCTCCAGGCCGGCCGCTTCCTCGATGGCGCGGGTGGTGACCGAGGCCGCAAATGAGATCAGCGTCTTGTCTTTGGTGAGCGCGGGGCGAATTTCCTCGATCAGCGCCGGCACCTGGAAGGGCTTCACGCCCAGCAGAATCAGGTCGGCCTGGCTGGCCGCTTTCAGGTTGTTGGTGCCCACGTCCACGCCCCATTGCGTGCTCAGCGCCAGCGCCCGCTCGGCGTGGCCCACGGTGGCGTGAATCAGGTTTGGATCGAAGAGCTTCTGCTTCAGGAAGGCTTGCAGCAGAATGCCGCCCATCTTGCCGGCGCCCAGAACGGCCACCCGGACGTTGGGCAACTGCGCGGGTACTTCGCTGGCCTCAACGGCTATCTCCGCCATGTTTTTCCCTTGTCTTCAATGAGAGTTGTACTACTTCCTTCAAGAATACTCGCATCCGGCGGGGCTGCCACGACCTGCGTCAGCGCGCGACCCGCCGGGCCAGCGATTCAGCGCCCAAACGAGCTGCCCCCTCTTAACCCGGCAGCGATCTCGTCTCTGCCTCTGGCTTCATTCGGCGAGGACGTGAGCGCTGCGCCATTGTCGAAACGCTCTTCTCCGAATGCATCAATAGACCGCTTGGGCTCGCTCTCTAACGAGCTGCTGGAGCCGAACTCGCGGGCAACCTGGCTTCAGCAGGCGGGCGAAAATGGGGACGCCAGCCAAAGAACTTACCCGTTTCGAGCTTCTGTTTCTGCCGGCCATCCCCGCCGCAGGTGCGCGATTGTGCCTGCACGCCGCCTGGCTGAATGGCCTCCCATGTTTCTGGAGCTAGATATGGGAGGCCATCCAATGGAAAGCACGGAGGTGCGCCCCATCTGGCTATTTGGTCGCAATCTCCACCAGTTCGACGCGCCGGTTCTTGGCTCGTCCGTCGTCGGTCTTGTTGCTGGCAATCGGCGCATAGGGGCCGTTGCCGAAGGCGATCAGCCGGGCGGCGGCGATGCCATGCTTAGAAACCAGGTCGGTGATGACCGCTTGCGCGCGGGCCTGCGAGAGCCTCACGTTCGAGGCCGCGTCGCCCACCATGTCCGTGTGGCCGACGATATAGACCTTGAGCGTGGGTTTGTTGGTCATCAGCTTGGCGATCTCGTCGATGGCCGGCTCGGAGTCGGGTTTGATGACGGAACTGGCGGTGTCGAAGTTGATGCCGTAGATAGCCACGCTGCCGGTGTCGGCAATGCTCGAAGCCATGCCGGCTGCGTCCAAGGTGACCTCCTGCTGCATGGCTTGCGTTTCAACGATCTGCATGTTATACACAGCCCCATAAGCAATGACGTGAAGCGCCATCCATACCTCTTTGTCGCCTTTTGCGAAGTGGACCGTGGTATAGCGATCGCCTCCGGATCCCTCTTCAAACAATACCTTTCCGCCCACGGCACGCACCGCGTTCTGGTAATTGCGAATCACCTCCAAAGCGCTCGGCATAGCGCCCTTCGAGGGGTCTCGTTGGGAATTGTAGTCGTACCTGAAGGAGTAATGGTGTCCTTGGACATCCTGTTTCTTCTCGCGGCCGTTTTCCATTACACGGAAGGTAAAGGAATCAAAGCGCAACTCCTCATAATCTGTGATGTTGTAATTCTGTGGCCGCGTGAGGCCGGGATAATCCTTCGATCCGGGCTTATCCGTTTGCGC
>JBEKCX010000281.1:0-4278 GCA_050014655.1 Occallatibacter sp.
GGGTTGGTCACGTTGTCCCAGACAGTCTCCTTGTCGCGCAGGAAATCGTCGAAGGAATAAACATCGGGCTCGGTCTTGAAGAGGAAGTAGGCCATGCGCTCTCCATGGTAAGCGAGGGAACCTGGATTGGGAAACCGAGCCTGCGGCGCGGCGAGCGAGGCAATCCTCGCCGGCTTCCCGCCTCCAGGCATTTGCCCCGCGCCCCCTTGCTATCGTACTGTGATCTGGCAGTTGGAGAGTTCGTCCCATGCCGGTGATCCTGCTTTGCCCATCGTTGCCGCCGCGGGCAGGCGCGCCAGGGATTCGCTCAGGGCGGGCCTTCGACAGGCTCCGGGGGAATGGCGGTTGCGGATTCCTAGGTCCCAAGGACGGGATCTGGGGCACCCGCCAAGTGGAGTCCTTTAGGGCTTCGCTTTCTTCGCAGGTTTCGACTTGCCAGAGCTGTTGAGGGCGACCGCCTGGCGAACGAGCGCCTTGAAGGCGGACTCGTCAACCTCTTCTCCTTCGTGAATGTCGATCGCGCGGCGCACGTTTCCTTCGAGGCTCGAATTGAAGAGGCGGGCCGGATCGTTCAGAGACGCGCCCTTGGCGAAGGTAAGCTTGACGAGATTCTTGTAGGATTCGCCAGTGCAGAGGATTCCGCCGTGCGACCAAACCGGAGTGCCCCTCCACTTCCACTCCTCGACCACCTCCGGGTCTGCCTCGTGGATGAGCTTGCGCATTCTGGCGAGGGTTTCCCCGCGCCAGTCCCCGATTTCGGCGATTCTCTTCGAGATAAGCTCCGATGCCGGCTGGCCTTGGGTCGCGCCCAGTTTATTTATGTTTTCCTCCTAAGAGGTTCCATATTTCGCTTAGAGGATGGTTGTCAAGGGCGGGTGAACCACGTCCCAGTCCTCCACCGGAATCGGTGGCGGCCCAGCGGCGGACGGGATCTGAGAGACCGGCATGGCGGGTGCTCCAACGATGGTCGGAAAAACAAAGGCGGATGGTTGAGGATCGTGGTCTCCCACCCTTTTTGTTCGCCGTGGGGCGCCGCGGCGACGAAAGGATGGGGCACCCGAATTGGTGGGAGGGTTAAGATTCCGAAGAACTTAGGGTGCGCCACCCGCCCAGGGTCTGTGCTATCCCAGGTGCCCAAATGCGAGGCACCTGGGGCACCCAGTTTCAGTTGTTGTGCGCACAGCACCCCGGCGCGTGGGGCACCCAGTTCTTTCTGCGACGGCGGGCTGAAGGATGCGTCCTACCTTGGCGTGTCGATGCGGACGAGGAGCACGTCGTGGCTATCGAGCTCGATGGGCTGCTTGTCGGTTAGGGTGATGGGCTTGCCGGTCCAGAGGTCCTTGCCGGCCTGCGGGCCGTGGAGGCCTAGCTTGACCAGGTTGAGGTGGAAGGGGTGGGTGGAGTAGCGGTCGCTGCCGGCGTTGAGGACGCAGATGGCGATGGCTCCGCCCTGGAGCTGGCGGGTCCAGACCTCGACTTCGCCGTCGGAGTAGGCGCGGACGCCCTGGCGGCCCAGCGGGTCCTGGTCGATGGCGATGACGTCGCGGTTGAGTAGGATGCTCTTGACGTTGGGCGTCATGGCGGTGAGGTCGTTGCCAGCAAGCAAAGGCGCGGCGAGCATGGCCCAGAGGGTGAAGTGGGCGCGGTTCTCGGCCAGGTTGAGGCGGCCGTTGCCCACCTCGAGCATGTCGGGATCGTTCCAGTGGCCGGGGCCGGCGTAGCTCTCCAGACCGGCCTGCTGGCTGACGATGGCGTAGATGCGGTCCCACTCGGGGGTGATGTCGCCGGTGGTGCGCCAGAGGTTGCCGCCGAGGGAGGGCGCCCACTCCCAGACCGCGTCCCAGCCGTACTGGCAGAGGGAGAGGACGATGGGCCGGCCGGTGGCCTTGAGGGCTTTGCTCATCTTGTCGTAGGCGGCGATCATGATGCGCATCTGCTCGGCATGGTCGTTGGGGGCCTGCTTCTCGAGGACCGCGCCGATAAAGCTGCACAGGTCGTACTTGAGGTAGTCGATGCCCCAGGCGGCGTACATCTGCGCATCCTGCTCCTCATGGCCGAGCGAGCCCTCGTAGCCGCCGCAGGTTCTGGGGCCGGGCGAGGAGTAGATGCCGATTTTGAGGCCCTTGGAGTGGACGTAATCGGCCAGCGCCTTCATGTCAGGGAACTTGGCGTTGGGGTGGAGGACGCCGGTCGCGTCGCGCTCGCCCTCCCAGGTGTCGTCGATGTTGACATAGATGTAGCCCGCGTCTTTCATGCCGGTGGAGACGAGTTGGTCGGCGGCGGCGCGAACGCCTTTGTCGTCAACCTTGCTGGCGAAGTAGTTCCAACTGTTCCAGCCCATGGGCGGGGTTTGGGCCACCTGCGCTGGGGGCACCTGCGGTGCGGCCGGCGTTTGGGATATGGCGGCGGAAGAGGTCAGGGCGAGAACGGCGATGGAGAGCGAAGCGAGAATACGCATGGTGGGTCCTCTTGAAAACGATTTCTGGAGAATTCTATGCCGGTGAGGCGGGAGTCGGCAATTGCGGGCGGCGGAGAGAGCTTCAGAAGCGCCGGGCGCAGGCGACGCGGGGGATGGATTGGAGGTCGGGGAGGAACTCGATCTGGCGAAAACCGGAGGCAGCGAGCAGCGCGGCGACGGCTTCGGATTGGCCGCAGCCGATTTCGAGCAGCAGAAAGCCGCCGGGGACGAGCGCGGCGAAGGCTTGGGGGATGAGGCGACGGCAGACGTTGAGGCCGTCGGGGCCGGCGAGAAGGGCGAGGGCCGGTTCGTGATCGCGGACCTCGACGGCGAGGGTGTCGCGGTCGGCCAGCGGAACGTAAGGCGGATTGGAGACCACGATCTCGAACTGCTCTTGGGCGACGGGCGCGAGCAGATCGCCCTGAAGGAAGTGGATCTGGTTGGAAACGCCGTTGCGGTCGGCGTTCCGGCGCGCGATGGCCAGGGCGGGGGCGGATAGGTCGATGGCGGTGATTTGCGCCTGAGGCAGGTGGCGGGCGAGGGCAATGGCGATGCAGCCGGAGCCGGTTCCGACGTCCAGGATGCGGATGGCGTTCAGGTCTGCGGAGGATGGAGGAATAGTGGGCGAAGATCCCGAAAGACTTCCCTCAGGGGCTAAAGCCCCCGCTGATTCCATTGCATTGACGTACGGGCTAAAGCCCGTACCCTTCACCGAAGCGAGTTCTTCCGCGGCCTGCATGGAGCCGGCTTGGAAGCGGGCGGCAAGATCGAGGGCTTTCTCGACGAGGTGCTCGGTCTCGGGGCGGGGGATCAGCACATCGGGCGTGACGCGGAAGGGCAGGGCGTAGAACTCGGCCTCGCCGGTGATGTATTGGATGGGCTCGCCGGCGACTCTGCGGGCTACAAACTCGCTGAATCGCTTCTCAGTTCCTGGAAGCAGAGCGTGGTTCCAATTTGCAATGAGCCAGGCTCGATTGTGCTGTGGACTGTGCTGTTGCACGATGTGCACAAGCAGCGTTTCCGCGTCAAAGCGCGCGCGTTCCGGATGGAGGCCCAGTGCGAGCCTTTCCTGGGCCCGCAGTATGAGTTCGCAGATAGTCAGCTGTTCAGGCGGCGTGTGTCGCATCGGCTTTCAACTGCTCGGCCTGGTTGTGGGTGATGAGGGCATCGACGATGGGTTGCAGGCGGCCGTCCATGACCAGGTCGAGCTGGTGGAGGGTGAGGCCGATGCGGTGGTCGGTGAGGCGGTTTTGCGGGAAGTTGTAGGTGCGGATCTTCTCGCTGCGGTCGCCGGTGCCCACCTGCTGCTTGCGCTCTTTGGCCAGCTCGGCGTTCTGGCGCTCCATCTCCATCTCGTAAAGGCGGGAGCGCAGGACGCGCATGCCTTTCTCGCGGTTCTTGATCTGCGACTTCTCGTCCTGGCAACTGACCACGGTGTTGGTGGGGATGTGGGTGATGCGGACGGCGGAGTAGGTGGTGTTGACCGACTGGCCGCCGGGGCCGGAGGAGCAAAAGGTGTCGATGCGGATGTCCTTGGCCTCGATCTTCACGTCCACTTCCTCGGCCTCGGGGAGCACGGCGACGGTGACGGCGGAGGTGTGGACGCGGCCCTGGGCTTCAGTGGCGGGAACGCGCTGCACGCGATGCACGCCGCTCTCGTATTTCATCTGGGAGTAGACGCGCTGGCCCTCGATGATGGCGATCACTTCCTTGTAGCCGCCGACGCCGGATTCGGAGAGCGAGAGCAGCTCGATCTTCCAGCGGTGCTGCTCGGCGAAGCGCTGGTACATGCGGAAGATCTCGGCGGCAAAGAGCGAGGC
>JBEKCX010000282.1:0-4271 GCA_050014655.1 Occallatibacter sp.
GAGAACGAGAAGGAGACCGCGCGGGTGATGCGGCGGCTGGTGGCGGCGGGCTTCTCGACCGGCGTCATCTACAAGATTCTCCGCCAGTGGGACGTGCCCGACGAAGCCCTGGCCGCGCTCGATAACCTCGGCAGCATTGACGACGAGCCGCACGAGGGGTAGGAACTCGCCGCTTTCTCAGATGCGAAGACCCGGGGCTGGGCGCCGCGGCCGACCAAGCTGCAAGATCGGACGGCTCGCTGATAGTCCCGATTGGGGGCCGTCAGGCGATGATTGCCAATTCTGAAGGCGGCTCCGGCTCGCGCACGCGGATCATGGCCGGCTCGTCGAGGGTACCTTAAGCCGACATGAGTGGGTAACCTTCATGTAATCATAAGGATATAGGACTGGATCGAGGGCCAGGCTATTATCCAAACAGTAAACATGATTCCTCAAGAACACCGTGTTTCTGGCGATTTCAACTCGCTCTTCGTCGACTTCTTGAAGAAAAAGCAGCAGATTTGAACAGCGCGTGGCGCCCAGGAGACTTGTCTTCCCGCGCCACTGTGAAACCTCTGAGGCATCGCGGAACCTCAGGTTGTCATCGCTGTCGATCGCGGGACAAGTTTCCTGAAGACTCGCGGCCCAAGCAACATGCCTCACTGCCCGACGGGTTTGGCCACCTGGTTGATAATGCGCTGGATGAGGACCACGCGGACGTGGATCTTGCGCGCTACATCGGGCAGAAACTCGGTAACGAAGTTGTCGGTGGGCGCAATAGCCAGGGCTATGCCGTAGCGCTCGGCGCTGGCGGGCAGGTCGGTCCTCTGGCCCGGAACGTAGAGGTTGCCGATCTCGTCGTCAATGGCGAAGCCCAGCAGATCGGCGTAGTTCACCATGCCCTTGCCGTTGTCGCCCTGGGTCCAGACGACCTGGTAAATGCAATGAGCGAAGCGCCGCTTGAAGGTAGCGCCGGACATGCGATGGTAGTGCGGATCCTGGCGGGCGATGGAGGGAATTAGGAAGGTGCCGAAGAACTCGCCGGTGATGTCCTGGGTATAACTGACGCCCGCATAGCGGCCGAATCCCGTCATTCCCGGCCCGTAAGGCGAGTGGGAGTTGGAGCCCACGGCAATGGCGGAGCTGCCCAGAATGGTGACGGCGTTGAAGGGGTCGGCAACGTTGCGCATTGCCAGCCAGGCCTTTTCCTGGGGCTTCATCGGCTTCACCTGCGGCCCGTCGAGGAAGCGCGCATACCAGTCGATGTGGGGCAAAGGCGGAGGGCACGGCGGAGCCTGAACGCCTGGCTGAGGGTTGGCGCTGGGAGTCGCTGGCTGCGGCGAGGCGCCGCTGGAAGGGGCAGCCGAGGTCTCCGCCTGCGTCTCCGCCGATGGAGCGCCGAACTTTCTCAGCCGGCAGGGTGCGGGTTGGGCTGCGCCAGATTGAGCGGCGGCTTGCGGATGAGGGGCCTCGGGCAGCGCCGGCTGGGGCTTGGGGCTCTCCGCCTGCCCCGCCCACGCCAGCGTGATCGGCAAAAAGAATGCCGCCAGGATGAGCGCCAGACCGACGTTCCGCGCCACACGCAAATGCCGGGCTCTCGTCGATTGGGGTCTTGGCTGCATGATCTTCTTGGGCAAAACCGCCCCGGCTCCCGTCTCCGGATCGGTCGCTTGCCATCGACGCCGAACGACCGGCCTTCATGTTCGCTATGAATCTCTGACGCGAATTCTAAACGAAATGTCGCGCGCAAGGCTTGCAAAACGTCCGGGGCTGGATCGTTGGGAGGGGAACTCCGGCGGGGCTGCGCTCGTATTGACGATTGCGGCACCTTTGATTCTTGCGGCCCGGCTTGCGCTATTGACGCGCCGCGCGGGGCCAGCCAGACTCGAATCAGCGCCGATTGCCAGAAGTAACTGGCCGGAGGTTACACCCCATGAGCAGTTATCCCCCTTACGGTCCAGGCAGCGTGGGCTACCGCATTGACGAAGCCATCGAACGAATCCAACTGGAGTTGCGCCACGCCACCGCCTATGTGAACACCGCAGTGATCCCGCAGGTTCGCAGCGAGTCGATCTCCGCTCTGCGCACGGTCGCCGATTCCCTGCACAAGTTTGCAGACCGCCTCGACAAGCAGCCGGGCAACCCGCCCGCGCAGCCGCCGCAACCGCCTGAGGCGCCAAGCTCTTGATGACAGGGCTTGTGCATGGGAAGCAGCAGCGGCGCGCGGCCGGCTGGGCTGGGTTGGCGCTCGCGCTCATGGTCCCGGCTATCGCGGCAGTGACCGGCTGCGGGCATCACACAACGGTGGCCCAGCTTCCCGCGGCGCAGGCCGCTCCGCCGCCTGAGACGTATCCGCCTTTGTCGCGCGCCAATCCTCCCGCAACGCAGAACCTGCCGCCCGCGCGCATTCCCATCACGCCGGCGCCGCCGGGCGGGATCAGCGCCGAAGACCTGGACTTTATCAATACCCACCGGCCCATCCTGAGCGAGGAGGGTCTGGCTACCTGGTATACCGCGCCCTACAAGGGGCGCAAAGCCGCCAACGGGCAGGTCTTCGACGACCGCGCCCTGACCGCCGCGCACCGCACCTTGCCCATGGGTTCGCTGATTGTGGTCACCAACCTCAAGACCGGGCAATCGAGCCCTATGCGCATCACCGATCGCGGCCCCTTTGCCGAGGACAGGATCATCGATCTGACCATCGCCAGCGCCAAGGCCACAGGCGTTTACCGCGCCGGTTTGGTCCAGGTTCGCATCGACGTTTACCGGACCCCCAAGCCCATCGCGACCGGCGGGCGCTGGTGCGTGCAGATCGGCGCATTTCGATCCGAGCGGGCGGCCGACAAACTCAAGCAGCAGCTCCTGCGCAAGTACCCCGCCTCGAACGTGATCGAGTTTCCCGGCGGTGACAGCTATTGGGTCCGCATTCGTCCCCAGGGCGACAACCGCGAGCTGGCCGAGAGCATCGCCCGCAAACTGCGCCCCAGCGAGGGCGAAGCCTTTCTGACGCGGCTGGACTGAACGCGAAGGCGAGTCTGCCGTACGCCCATGACCTGCTCCTTCAGGTCCGAGGAAGCAAGCGACTCACCACTCGCGCCGGACTCCGAAGAGATCAAACTGGGGATCGTTGCTGAGAATTGGCAGGTCTTCATGGATCGCCTGCGCAGCCAGCATCCGGTCGAAGGGGTCTTTGTGGTCGCCAGGCAGACGTCCAGCTCGAAGGGCGAGTTCAGGGGAGATGGGGAGCAGACGGTAGCCGACTGCTGTTACCTCGGAGATGAAATTATCCGCAAGATCGCGAGCGAAATCGAGCTTGCCAAGGCGGAACTTGGTGGCAATCTCCCAAGCAGACGCCGCGGAAACGATCATCTCTGCTCCAGGCCGCGTGAGAATGCGTGATGCCCGGGGGGAGAGTAAATCCCGCCTGAATGCCGCCCACAGAAGCGTGTGCGTATCCAACAGGAACCTCATTCACCCTCCCCGTTCCAGAGACGAAGCTCGTCCTCCGGCAGCGGATCAAAAAACTCTGGACCGACATCACCCCGGCCTTCCATGAATCCGATCCTCCGGCTTTCCGGTACCGGATCGATGGCGACAAGACGAGCGACGGGCTTGCGCTCGCGGCCGGAGGTAATGAGAACCTCTTCCCCAAGCTGGGCGCGACGGAGCAGCTCGGAGAGGTTGGTCTTGGCCTCGAAGATGGTGGCGGAGTGCATTCGATTCACCTGCTAAGATATATTAGCTAATATATTGGGCTTGTCAAACCCACCCTTACCGCAAGATGCAAAGATGCGGCGAGGGTGGGCGCCAAGTTGTGTTGAGGACTACCGGCTCTTGGAGACCTCTTCCACGGTGACGGGGTCGAGGAAGGGCATGGCGGCGCGGAGTTCCTTGCCGATGATCTCGACCGGGTGCTTGGCTTCGGCTTCGCGGAAGGCGGTGAATTCCTTCTTGCCCGTGTTCAGGTCGGTGAGAAAGCGCTTGGCGAAGCTGCCGTCCTGGATCTCCTTGAGGATCGCGCGCATCGCCTTGCGGCTCTCGGCGTTGATGACACGCGGGCCGCTGACGTAGTCGCCAAACTCGGCGGTGTCGGAGATGGAGTAGCGCATGTAGGCCAAGCCGCCGCGATAGATCAGGTCCACGATCAGCTTGAGCTCGTGCATGCACTCGAAGAAGGCGCTCTCGGGCTGATAGCCGGCCTCGACGAGGGTCTCGAAGCCGGCCTTGATGAGGGCGCTGATGCCGCCGCAGAGCACGGCCTGCTCGCCGAAGAGGTCGGTCTCGGTCTCCTC
>JBEKCX010000283.1:0-4826 GCA_050014655.1 Occallatibacter sp.
AGCCGCGAGTCGGGCTTTGAGCAGGAGCGCGTGGCCGCGCATTTCGAGCTGGCCGCATCCGCGCTCGATGCCGCTACGGTCGCTCCCGAAGCCTGCGCCGCAACCGCGCTCCGCCTGCGCCAACTGGCCGCCGAGGCCCGCGCTTCCTCACCTGAAGGCGCCGCCGCGCACGATCTCGAAGCCTTGGAGCGCACCCTCACCGTGCTCGAAGAAAAGCTCTTTGCCGCGCTTACCGCCGCCGCGCCGGAAGAACTTCTGGTCGCGCTCAAGGAGCACGCGGCCCGCGAACTCGCTCCCTATCGCAGCCGCATGGGCGCGGTACAGCTGCGCCAGGTGGAGCGGCAATTCGTACAGAAGCAATTGCTGGTTCACTACAGCCTGCCACGGCTCAGCCTCTTCTACATGAGCCAGCAATGACGATTTCCAAGAATCAACCCGGCGTGGTTTCCCACCCTTTCCGGTCGCCGCGGGTCGCCGCGGCAACCGGAAAGGATGGGGCACCCAGCAACAAGTCAGGCAAGCATCCCCCAGGGGCTAAAGCCCCCGTTGATTTTGCCAGCGGTGCGCGGGGGTTAGAACCCCCGCCTCCCTCCGAATCACAGTTGGTCGAAATCGAAAAGCCCATCTACGGCGGCGCGTTTCTGGCTCGTCTCGAAGGCAAGGCCGTCTTTGTGCCGCTCACCTTGCCCGGCGAACAGGCGCGGGTGCGCATCGTCGAAGAGAGGCGCGGCTACGCGACCGCCGAAGCGGAAGAGATCGTCGCCGCCTCTCCAAAGCGCATTGTGCCCGCGTGCCCCCACTTTGGCGCCTGCGGCGGCTGCCACTATCAACACGCAAGATACGAGGCGCAACTGGCTTTCAAGCAGACCATCCTGCGCGAGACGCTGGAGCGCGGCGGGGTGGCCGTGCCTGTCGAGATTGGGATGCTGGCCGGGGAACCTTGGCGCTATCGCAATCGCATCCGTTTGGCCTTCGACTCGGCCGGAAACCCCGGCTATCGCGGCCGCCGCTCCCACGCGGTGGCGCCGATCAACGAGTGCTTCATCGCCGCGCCGCTGCTGCTCAACGCCGCTAAAGCCGCCGCTGAAGTTGCGCGTCACTTTGCCCCTGCCTTGCACCTCGCCGGGATCTCGCTCTTTTGCGATGCCACGGAATCTGCGCTGCTGGCCAGCGTCTCTATCTCCAGCGCCGCACAGTCCAACCCGGCAAAGTCAAGGGACCGCTTTGACGAGTTCGCTCGGGCCGTCCGCGAGCGAATTCCCGCTCTCAAGGGCGCGGAGCTTGTGGCCGAGGGGGGCGCGAACGAGCAGCCCCGCACCATTGCCCAGTGGGGCGACGCTTCCCTCACCTATCGCGCCGCGGGCTTCGACTTTCGCGTCGATCACGGCGCATTCTTCCAGGTGAACCGCTTTCTTGTCGATGCGCTCGTCGAGCGCGTCACCGCCAGCCACCGAGGCAAACTAGCATGGGACCTCTTTGCCGGCGTCGGCCTCTTCGCCCGCCGGCTCACTGCCAGCTTTGTGCGCGTGGTTGCTGTCGAGAGCGCCCCGGCGGCGACCCAGGCGCTGGCGGCCAACCTCAAGGGAACGGCAGGAACCGCCGTTCGATCCACAACCCTCGACTTTCTGCGCTCCGCGCGCAAGAGCCGGCGCCCCAATCCGGCGGTTCCCGATCTGATCGTCGTTGACCCGCCGCGCACCGGCCTCGGCCCGGAGATTACGGGGCTGCTCGCTGAGGTCGCCGCGCCCGCGCTGGTCTACGCCTCCTGCGACCCGGCAACCCTGGCCCGCGACCTGCGCGCGCTCACCGGCGCGGGCTACGCGATCCAATCCATCGCCCTCGCCGACCTCTTCCCCCAGACCTTCCATCTGGAAACAGTGGTCGAGTTGCGCCGCTCCTGATAGGCTTGACCCCCATAGAACCTTTCCAGGTTTCAGGCGCGATGCAAATCGGCTCGACCACCTCCGGCCAAATCCCCAACAGCCCAGCCTCGGCGAGCCTGAGCGCCGTTCCGCTCTTCCATGCCGCGTGGCTCTTTGCGGCCGGCATTGCCGCCGCCCATTGGCTCTGGCTGCGGCCCAGCCTGGTGCTGGTGGCGTTGCTTCTGATAGGCGTGCTCTGCGGTTTCGCCGCCTTCCGTGCGCAGCGCATCGCGTGGCTGCCGCTGGCGGTCTTGTGGCTTCTGCTGGGCGCATGGTGTGCTGAGATAGAGCCGCAGCCGGCCCCGTCGCCCGCGCTCTCCGCGCTCTCCGACGGCCTGCTGCGCAGCGTCGAGGGCGTGGTCGTCGATGCCGGCCCCGTGCGCGGCGAGATCGAACAGAACCTGAACGACAGCGATTCAGCCGAGCCCGCCGCCGCGCCCCAGCAGCAACCCTCGCAGCGCATCGACCTGCGAGTCTCCACGCTTGAAGTGGTCACCGACACCGAGGACTCGCAGGCTCCCGTTGCGGGCGGCGTGCGCCTGACTGTTCGCTGGCCGGCCCCAGCCGCGTCCAATTCGGCCGCATCCCGTTCGGCTGGTTCAGGCCCGCCCGTCCAGCCCTTCCATTGCGGCGAGCGTCTGCGCGCCGTCGTCCGCCTTCTCCCACCCGAGGTCTACCATGATCCCGGCGTCTGGAGCCGCCAGGATTTTCTTTTCGACCAGGGCATCACCTCCACGGCCACCGTGAGCATTGATCGCGTAGACCGCCTCGGCCCGTCCGCCGGCGCTTTTTTCGCCTGCCGCATCAGCGGCCTGCAGCACGCCTCCAGCTCCCGCCTGCTGGCCTTGCCCGCAGCCATGCGCCGCCTGCCCGCCCCACTGCGCCTCACTCAGGACGACGCCATCATGCTGGCCGCCATGGTCACCGGCGACCGCACCTACCTAACCCACTCCCTGCGCGTGGGCTTTGAGCGCACCGGCTCCTTTCACATGCTGGTGGTCTCCGGCTTTCACCTGGCCATCGTCGCCGGATGCATCTTCTGGCTTGCGCGCCGCCTGCGCCTGCCCCGCGTTCCGGCCACATTCCTTACCATCCTGGCCTCCTTCGCCTACGCGCTCTTTACCGGCTTCGCCACCCCCGTGCAGCGCTCGCTGTGGATGGTCACCCTGTACCTGCTCGCCCGGCTCCTCTACCGCGAGCGCAGCCCGCTGAACACCATCGGCTTTGCCGCGCTTTGCCTGCTGGCCTTCAGCCCCCGCAGCCTCTTCGACGCGAGCTTCCAGATGACGCTGCTGGCGGTGGTTGCTATCGCCGGCATCGCCGCTCCACTGCTCCTGAGCACTCTCCACCCTTACGTCGCAGCCACGCGCGACCTCCGCCTCGTGGTTATTGACGCCAAGCTCGCCCCGCGCCTCGCCCAGTTCCGCGTCACGCTGCGGATGATAGCCACGGCGTTGCATAGGGCCGTAGGCGGGCGCGCCGCCCCGCCCGAGTCCCCAGCGACAACCCTCGACGCCAAGTTGACACCACAACTAGCCCTGTTCAACGAAACGGTGGGCATGATTGCCGCAGCGTCGCGGGCAGTCGCCCACGGTCGACTTGCCGGGTTCATTGCCTGGCGCATCTTTCCCTGGACTGTCCGAATTCTGCTCCGCATCGGCGAGCTGATGGTTGTCTCCTGCGTGGTGGAACTCGCCATGGCCTTGCCCATGGCCCTCTACTTCCACCGCATCACCGTCTTCGCTCTGCCGGTGAACGTCTTCATTCTGCCGCTGCTAGTGATTCTGATGCCGGCCGCGCTGGTTACGCTGGTCGCCCTGTGGGTATGGCCGGCGGCGGCGGTTCTGCCGGGCATGGTTGTGGCTTTTCTGCTTCACATTGGCGTCGGGCTGGTGCACGGCTTCGGCTCGCTCTCTTTTGGAGATTTCCGCATTCCGGCGCCGCTGCTCTGGCAATCCGCGACCTTCTGCGCCCTTCTCGCGGCCGCCATCGTGCTGGCTTCAAGGGCCGCTTCTCGAGGAAGCCGCCGGGCAGGCCGAACTGCCTGGGTTGTCCTGCTGCTCGCCGCCCTCGCAGCCGTGGTCCCGCGCCCTGTGGATCACCCCCGCAACGCCCTGCTCATGGAAGCCATCGACGTGGGCCAGGGCGACTCGCTGCTGCTCATTACCCCCGACGGCAAGACTCTGCTCATTGACGGCGGCGGCTTCGGCGGCGGCCCGCATCAGGCTCCTCAGGACTTCGATATCGGCGAGGAGGTCGTCTCCGAGGCGCTGTGGTCGCGCGGCATCCGCCACCTGGACGCGGTGGCGCTGACCCACGCCCACTCCGACCACATGGGCGGCCTGCCGGCGCCGACCTGCATGTGCGGGTGCGTTTGTTCCGCGCCGGCGACGAGCTCTCATTCGGCGCCACGCAAATCAAGGTGCTGGCGCCCTTCTCCAACTACCAGCCCGGCCCCGAACCCGGCAACAACGACTCGCTGGTGATGCACATGGCCTACGGCGCAACATCGGTGATGCTGGAAGGCGACGCCGAAGCTCCTATCGAAGAAGCCATGCTTGCCGAAACCGGCCTCCAGAGCACGCTGCTCAAAGTAGGCCATCACGGCAGCATCACCTCCACACGCCCCGCGTTTCTCTCCCGCGTGGCGCCGCAATGGGCCCTCATCTCCTGCGGTCTCCGCAACCGCTACGGCCATCCCCGCCAGGAGGTGCTTGAAGAGCTGCAAGCCGCCCACATCCGCACCTTCCGCACCGATCTGAACGGCGCCACCTGCTTCCGCCTCGACGGCAAGACCACTGCGCCTGAGCCAGACTGCGGCTGGCGGCAAGCGCCGTGAAGCCCACTTTCGGGACGGTAGGCCGGGGCTGGCGGGCCGGGGTTTTGACCCCGACGAAAAGGCCA
>JBEKCX010000284.1:0-4266 GCA_050014655.1 Occallatibacter sp.
CGCGCGTCCGCTCCACTCGCGGGTCGCGCACCTCGGCAAAATACTTCAGGGGACTGTCCATGCCCCCATCTCATCCCGCATAGTCCACTTTGCATATAGCAATTTAGATGCGTCGGCCCTGGGGGGTTGGTCCGCCTGCTTGACCCCGGCACGTGAGGGTTGATACTCTCGCGCCTTTGCAAGGAGAAGGCACATAAAGTGGATCGCAGAAAGTTTATCCAAAGCTCTCTTATGGCTGGCGGCGCATTGGCCGCACGCAAAGGATTCGCAGCCGTCGATTCCGCCGCTCAACCCCAGGTTGCCGGCGCAGTCTCGCCCGCGCAGATCGCCGCCGCGCGCTTTCCCAAGGGCTTCCTGTGGGGCACGGCGACCTCCGCCTACCAGGTGGAAGGCGCATGGAACACCGATGGAAAAGGCGAATCGATCTGGGATCGCGCCGCGCACACGCCGGGCAGGATCAAGGACGGCTCGAATGCCGATGTGAGCTGCGACCAGTACCACCGCTACAAGGAAGACATCGCAATCATGAAGCAGCTCAACATGAAGAGCTATCGCTTTTCCACTTCATGGCCGCGCATTCTACCCAACGGCACTGGGCAGGTGAATCATAAGGGACTCGATTACTACAGCCGTCTTGCCGATGCTTTGCTGGAGGCCGGAATTCGCCCCTTCTGCACGATCTATCACTGGGATCTACCGCAGGCTCTGGAAGACCGCGGCGGCTGGCCGAATCGCGATCTGGCCGGTTACTTTGCGGACTTTGCGGCGATTCTCGCCAAAAACCTCGGTGACAGAATCACCGTATGGGCGCCTTTCAATATGCCCACCGATTTTACCCGCAACGGTTATGGAACCGGCTGGGCGCCTCCCTTCAAATCAAACGTCGATCAGGTTCTCAAGGCGGCGCACACCGTCAATCTGGCGCAGGGCATGGCCTTCCGCGCCATCAAAGCGGCCTCCTCGAAAGCTGCTGTTGGCAGCGCCTACGGCATGGAGCCGGTCTATCCCAAGACCAACAGTGAAGCAGATCGCGCCGCGGCCGCGCGCTGGAACGCCGCGCACAATCTCTACTGCATCGAGCCGGCCTTCCATGGAACGTATCCCAAGGCATTCATCGGCGAGATTCCTTATGAAGCCATGGGATTCAAGCCCGGCGACGAGAATATCATGAAGGTGCCGTTGGATTGGGTGGGTGTGCATTACTACTGCCGCCTCCTTGCCTCAGACTCCAGCAACGGCGCGGCGCCGGACTTATCGAGTCACGATCCGTATGCGCAAATCCGCATCGAGTTGGCCGGCGATGGCCCGAAGACCGACGGGGGCCTGGAGATGTGGCCGCATGGCCTCTACGACCTGATGATGCAGCTTACGCGCGACTACAACCAACCCATCATCGAGATCACCGAAACCGGGGGGAGCTTCATGGAGGCTCCCGGCGCGGATGGCCTCATTCACGACCCACGCCGCATCGAGTTTTACCGCCAGCACCTGGCCGAGCTGGCGCGCGCCATGAAGGATGGAGCCAGAGTGCGCGCCTATCACGCCTGGACACTGCTGGATAACTTTGAGTGGGCGGACGGCTACACGCGGCGGATGGGGCTGACTTATGTGGACTTCGCCACCCAGAAGCGCACTATCAAGGACTCGGGCCTGTGGTACGGGCGCGTCGCCGCCGCCGGCCGGCTGGATGTGTAATCCGCCAGAGGAAGTCCACTTCCTGTACCATTTGGCGAAAGGTGTTCATGATGGCTCGTATTCTCAAATCCGCCGCAGTTTCTACCGCCGCCCACCTTCGCCCCGAGGGGCTCGCTTTTCTGCGCGCCCTGGCCCGCAACAACGACCGCGAGTGGTTTACCCCGCGCAAGGGCATCTTCGAGGCGGAGCTGAAGGAGCCGATGCTGGCCATTATCCGCAAGGTAACGGAGGCGATGGAGGGCTTTGCACCCAGTTTTGTGCGGCCCGCGGAGAAGTGCCTCTTCCGCATCTATCGCGATACCCGCTTCAGCGCCGACAAGCTGCCCTACAAGACCCATGTGGCCGCCTGGTGGTCGCACCAAGGGCTGGAGAAGACCTCCGGGGCGGGCTACTACTTCCACGTGAGCGCCAAGGAGGTGGTGATCGCCGCCGGAGCGTACATGCCGGAGAAGGATCAACTGGCCGCCATCCGGCATTGGCTGCTCGATCATCACGCGGAGTTCCGCAAGGTTCTGCGGACGGCAGCCCTTCGGAAGGCATTCGCGGAGTTTGACGGCAACGCGCTCACCCGGCCGCCCAAGGGCTTTTGCAGGGACCATCCGGCGATGGACCTGATCCAATGCCGCCAGTGGGGGCTGAGCGTTGCGCTGCCGGCTGCGGCGGCGCTTGAGCCCGGCTTCGCCGCCACGCTGATTCGCCACTTCAGGCTGGCCGCGCCGGTGGTGGACGCGCTGAATGCGCCCATCATCGCAGCCCTCGCGCCCCGGAAAAGGGTGCTCTTCGGGCTTCAATAGCCCGCTTCCGCGGTGGCTTCCTCAGCGGGCAATGCGAGGCGCGCCGGAGGGTCGAAGGGGAAAAACCGGCTGAAATGCGGCAAAAACAGGCAAAAACAGCAGAAAACCCAAAGAAAACTGTGGAAATCGCGGTTTTTCGATTGACTTTAACCACTCCGAAGCCGCATTGTAACGAACGACGGGGTTCTCCGAACCCGCATGAATACAGGGGAAATGTGCAAGCGTTGCTCGGGTCGCACTCCCCCATGCGGTAGGCATAACGCAGCGGAAGCCCGGCAACACAGGCAGCCCCAAGGGGTCGCCGAGAAGGAGAACATCACATGGCAACTGGATTGACCAAGACCGCATTGGTGCGGCTACTGGCCGAGAAGCTGGAACTGACCAACAAGCAAGTGGCAGCTTTCCTGGATACGCTGGCGGAGACCGCCATCAAGGAAACCAAGAAGAACGGCGTCTTCGTGATTCCCGGCATTGGCCGGCTGGTGAAGGCGCAGCGCAAGGCCCGCATCGGGCGCAACCCGCAGACCGGCGCGGCCATCCCCATCAAGGCCAAGACGGTGGTCAAGTTCCGCGTGGCCAAGGCCGCCAAGGACGTGATCGCCCCCCCGAAGAAGTAACAATCCCGGCCGCGAACAGGGAACAGCAAGCCGGACTGGCGCATCGGCAAAGGGAAGGAGCGACGGGCTCCTCCCCTTTGCCATTTGCGGCGGTTGAGGTGTCTCGCGGCTGCCTGCGCGCCGCGTTCTATTTGGCTTGGCCAAGCTCTTTCTCTGTCTCCGCCATCAGCGCTCGCGTCACCAGCGAGAGGCCGAAGCTGACGATGATCACCTTGGCCATCAGCCGGTCGTTATAGCTCCACGAAAAGAAGGCCAGAGCGGCGAAGATGCCGATGGGGGTGGTCTCCGTGAGCAGAGCCTGCAGCCAGCGCGGCCTACGGCCCGTGGCAGGCGGGGCGGTTCGCAGGCGGGGGATCAGGCGGGGCACGGCGCGCAGATAATCCTGGTAGGGCTGGCCGAGCTGACCGCTGAGGAAGGCTTCTTCGCCCAGGATCAGGCGAAAGAGAAAGACCGTGACGGCAGCCATGGCAAAGAGCGCGCCGCTCACCGGCATCAGCAGCGCCAGAGCGGCGAAAACGAGCCACAATCCTATATAGAGCGGATTGCGCACGAAGCGAAAAGGCCCATCGGCCAGCACTTCGCCGGCCTTCATCTGCCCATGCTTCACCGTGCCGGAGCCAAGATAGGCCGCACCCCACACGCGCAGAGCGGCGCCCGCGCCGGCCAGCAGTGCGCCTGCGGCGATGACCATCGGCGCGGCGACGGAGAACGAGCCCACACCCATCCGGCTGAGCTCCAGCGGCAGCCATACCAGCAGCGGGACGCGCCTGCCAATGCCCCATGCCTCAATCCACGGAGCCCAAAAGCCCAGGCAGACGATGGCCATGTTGATTGCCATGCGGAGGCGAAACTCAATTGCGCTTGCCTTCATTCGCTCATTCCTTTGGCCGGAGTGTAGCATCCGCGACGGAGACTGGGAGGAAATCACGCAAGCGGGCAAGCGGTGGTTCATTGCGGAGGATTGTCCGGTGGCGAACGGCTGAGAATGCCATGAGGCCCCGCCGATTCTCCGTGGTCCCGCGGACAGGTCTTCGTCCGTGGGGTGAAGCGAATTACACTGAAAGAGCTATGCAATTCCGCTTTGGGAACGAAATTCGCGAAGCTTTTCTGCGCTTTTTTGAGTCGAAGGGGCACCGCCGGGTGCACTCTTCCTCGCTGGT
>JBEKCX010000285.1:0-4245 GCA_050014655.1 Occallatibacter sp.
TCTGGTCGCCCAGGGATACGCGGTTCTGGCGCTCTCCATCATCGTCGCCGTTTCGCTCTCCAAGGGCGAGCCCTTCCGCACCATCCTGCGCTCGACCGAGCAGCACGACCTGGGCAAATTCGCCTTCGCCTTTGTGATGCTGAATATCTACCTGGCCTTTTCGCAGTTCCTCATCATCTGGTCGGGGAACCTGCCGGAGGAGATTCCGTGGTACCTGGACCGCTTTATGGGCGGCTGGGGCGTGATCATTACGCTGGATTTTGTCTTCCACTGGCTGGTTCCCTTCACGCTCCTTCTGTCGCGCGATCTGAAGCGCAACAAGAAGCGGCTGGTGCGGGTTTGCCAATGGATGATCTTCGCCAGGGCCTTCGATTTGTTCTGGCTGATCGAGCCGAACTTCAAAGATGCGGCGCGCAACCTGCACTTCAGTTGGGGAATTCTCGAATACATCGCCGTGCCGGTGGCGATGACAGCCTTCTGGACGGCCTTCTACTGCATGCAATTGAAATCGCGTCCGCTGGTGCAGACCAACGACCCGCATGTCGCGGAGATTCTGGAGCCTGAGCATGTCCACGCATGACCATGACGACGGCCGCGAGCCGACCCCCGAGGAGCGGGAACAGCCCGACGCCTCCGGCTTTGAGCGCTCCGACGTGCGCGTCTCGGGAGTTCTGGTCTTTCTGACCGCGCTGAGCATCTTTGTAGTGGTGACGGCGGTGCTTTGCTATGGGGTCGGCAAGGTGCTCTTTGCGCACATGGCGAAGGAAGACCAGCCGAAGAACAAGTGGGCAACAACGGTGGACTTGCGGCCGCTGGGCAACATGCCGTCCAACCCGGAGATGCAGAGCAAGCTCGACCAGATGACGCAGCAATTCCCCACGCCGCGCTTGCAGACCGACGACGGCAGCCAGGAGACCGCCGATCTGCACGCCCGGGAGGATCTGCTGCTGGAGCACTACAGTTGGGTCGACCAGGGGCAGGGCTCGCCGCGGCGAGTGAGGATTCCCATCGAGCGGGCGATGGAGTTGATTGCGAAGGATGGATTGCCGGTGGCGCCCAAGGTGGAGCACGCACCGCTGTTGACCGGAGACAGCGAGCCGGTGGTAGCCGTCCCATTGACCAGCGGGTTTGCGCGTACCGCGTATGAGCAGGATGAGGCGCAGGCGGAGGCCGCGACGGGCACGCGGAAGTAAAGCGCGCTAAAAGGCGCGTCGGGTTGAGGTTTGTGGTTTCCCAGGTCTTCCGCCGTGGCAGACCGCGGCGGACGCAAGGATGGGGCACCCAGCACTTGTTTTGGAACGGAAGGGACGAAGATGCGGAGCGAAGGCAATATCCGGAAAGGTTGGCAAATCGCGGCAAGGCGCGCGGCGGTTGTGGCGGCATTCTGCGCGGCGGTATTTGTGCCCTCTCTGTTAGCGCAGGTCTCCGGCTATGGCGACAAGCAGATGGGGCCGGTGAACGACAAGCCGCCGGCGATCCTGAACGGCGTGGGCATTGCGCAGAACCTGAACCAACAACTGCCGCTGGAGCTCACCTTCACCGACGACGCCGGCAAGCAGGTTCAATTGGCCAGTTACTTCGGCAAACGCCCGGCGATTCTGGCGCTGGTTTACTATCAGTGCCCCATGCTGTGCTCGGAGGAATTGAACGGGTTGACGGGCGCATTGCAAATGGTGAAGTTCGTTCCCGGCAAGGACTTCGATGTGATTGTCGTGAGCATCGATCCAACGGAAGGGACGGATCTGGCCGCGGCCAAGAAGCGGATCTACCTGAAGCGCTATGGCCATCCGGAGACGGCGCCGGGCTGGCATTTCCTGACCGGCACTCAGCCCAACATCGATGCTCTGACCAAGGCGGTGGGCTTTGGCTACGTGAAGATCCCGGGACCGGATGGTAGGCTGACGCAGTTTGCGCACGCCAGCGCCATTCAAATCGTCACGCCGGAGGGCAAGCTGGCGCAGTATTACATGGGCGTGGAGTATTCGCCCAAGGATCTGCGCCTGGGATTGGTGGACGCTTCGGCCAACCGCATCGGCTCGCCGGTGGATAACATACTGACGTACTGCTACCACTACGATCCCACCACCAACAAGCACTCGCTGATCGTGGCGCGGGTGGTTCAGTTGGGCGGGCTGGTGACGGTGTTTTCGCTGGGCGGATTCATGCTGGCCATGTTCCGCCGTGACGCGCGGCGCGACAGCCGGCCACCAACAGACGCGACGGAGACGGTAACAAAGGGGAACGGGTAAAGGAATGGACCACATCAGCCCAGTATTGTGGCAGTTTCTCGTCAAGTGGACGAAGAACTTCCCGCTGTTTCCACCGGAGGCGTCGCGCATTGCGCCGCAGATGGACGCGCTGCTGTTCTTCATGGTGCTGGTGAGCCTGATCGGGCTGACGATTGTGGTCCTGCTGGTCGCGAGTTTCTCCATTCTCTACAGCAAGAAGCGGCATCCGGTGGCGGTGCAGGTGGAGGGATCGACGCTGCTCGAGGCCACCTGGACGATTATTCCGCTGGGGCTGTTTCTGGTGATGTTCGTGTGGGGCGCGCTGATTTATTTCCGCGTCTACACGCCGCCGGCCAACGCCATGAACATTTATGTGGTGGGCAAGCAGTGGATGTGGAAGGCCGAGCATCCGGGCGGGCAGCACGAGATCAATGCGCTGCATGTGCCCACGGGCCGCGCGGTGCAGTTGACGCTGATCTCGCAGGATGTCTTCCACAGCTTTTCGATTCCCGCCTTCCGGGTGAAGCGCGAGGCGATTCCCGGCCGCTACACGACCGTCTGGTTTGAGGCCACCGAGCCGGGAACCTATCACCTCTTCTGCACGCAGTACTGCGGGACGAACCACTCGCAGATGATCGGCGACGTGGTGGTGATGACGCCGGAGGATTACAAGCAGTGGCTTGCCGAATCCACCAGCGGCCTGTCGCTGGCGCAGAACGGCGAGCGGCTCTTTGCCAGCCTGAGTTGCGCGGCCTGCCACAACGCGCGGCCGGATGCGCGCGGGCCGAATCTGGCCAACGTCTACGGAGCGAAGCTGCCGCTGGCCAGCGGAGGCGCGGTGACCGCCGACGAAGGTTATCTGCGCGAGTCCATTCTGAATCCCTCGCAGCATGTAACTCAGGGTTATGCGCCTATCATGCCCACTTACCAGGGGCAGATCAGCGAAGAGGGAGTTATCGCGCTGGTGGAATACATCAAGAACCTCGACTCCGGCTACCGCATTCAGCAGACGCAGAACACGACCGACTTGCCGTCGGGCAGCGAGGGGGCGCCGCGGCGGCCCGCGCGGGCGGCCGCTGGAATTGCCGGCCAAAGGTCCGCCGTACAGCAGCCCGCTACCCAAGGGATGGTGAAGCAATGAGCGCCACAATCGTGAGTCTTCCCGACCAATCCACGGCCAGGATTCCCAAGGTGAACTATCTCACCAAGGAGAATGGAATCCTGAGCTGGCTGCTGACCGGCGACCACAAGCGGATTGCGATTCTTTACCTGATCTCGATCACGTTCTTCTTCTTTATCGGCGGGGCGCTGGCCGGGCTGATCCGCCTGGAGTTACTAACTCCGCAGGCCGATCTGATGGCCACCGACACCTACAACAAGGTGTTCACGATGCACGGCGTCATCATGATCTTCTTCTTCCTGGTGCCGTCGGTGCCGGCCACGCTGGGCAACTTCCTGATCCCCATGATGATCGGGGCCAAGGATCTTGCGCTGCCCAGGATCAACCTGCTCAGCTGGTATCTCTACATGGCGGGCGGCATCCTGGCCATTTACACCATGGCCGTCGGCGGCGTCGATACCGGCTGGACCTTCACCACGCCGCTCTCCACTCACTATGTCAACACCAATGTGATAACCACCGGCCTGGCGGTCTTCGTGGCTGGCTTCAGCTCCATCTTTACCGGCCTGAACTTCATTGTGACCATCCACAAGATGCGCGCGCCGGGGATGACCTGGTTCCGGCTGCCGCTGTTTGTGTGGTCGCATTATGCGGCCAGCCTTCTCATGGTATTGGGCACGCCGGTGCTGGCCATCGCCATCGTTCTGGTCGCGCTCGAACGCACCATCGGCATCGGCGTCTTCGATCCCACCAAGGGCGGCGATCCGCTGCTCTTCCAGCACCTGTTCTGGTTCTACTCGCACCCCGCCGTCTACATCATGATTCTGCCCGGAATGGGAGTTATCTCCGAGACCATCTCGACCTTCAGCCGCAAGCGGGTCTTCGGCTATACGGCGG
>JBEKCX010000286.1:0-4244 GCA_050014655.1 Occallatibacter sp.
AGTGACGGCAATACAAATCAGCTCGATGGTTTCATTGTCCAACTTTGGCATCGGAACGATCTCACGCAGATCATCTGCGGACTTCAAAAACGTTTACAACCCGCTTCCCAGGCCAGATTGAAGCGGCCTGTCCGGAGCCTGCACACGTCGCATTCTGTCATTCGCGCGCCAAGCTCCGAAGCGGACAATCGAACACAAATGAGGCCGCGCCGGAATGGATTCCGGGAGAGCTGCCGCTCAGAGGTGGGCCGGATCGACGGGGCCGACGGTGTTCTTGTAGGCCTCGCGTCCCGCATCGACTGCTGCGCTCACCCTGGTGGTTTGGTCTGAGACGAGATTCTTGCCTCGCTCCACAAACTCCTCCCACTGCGCCCGTCCGCGATCGACGAATTCGCCTGCCTGCTCCTTGCCCTTATCCACCAGGACGCTGACCTTTTCAGCAACCTGCTGGGAGCGGGCGCGCAGGTACTCCGTTCCCTCGCGTGCTCCGCTTGCGATCTGCTCGCGGGTTTCGCGACCGCTCTTGGGGGCATACAGAATCCCCACCAGGGCGCCCACGCCCAACCCCGCCAAAAACCACCCCAAATGATGTACCTTGTTTTCCTCTGCCATGACGAACCATCTCCCTTCGCTCAGCCTAAAGGATGCCTGAGCCTATCAGAATTTGCTGCCGTGCCGCAATTCGCAATCCCGTTGCGGCGCCCGAAGCGAGAATCGCCGATCTCCAAAACAACCCTCGGCCCAAGGCCCGGCGTCCACCCGCGAATCGGGGCGAACCTCCGCCGCGTCTTTACCGTTTGGACGCAGTCTCCTCACCCGAAGTTGCACAGGCTTTTCAGGGAAGCGGCTAAACAACTCCTCCTCAACACAATACAGCAAATTCCTGGCGCGTGCCGATCGTTCTTGCCCCGTGCAAGACAATTCACAGTGTGAACGCTTGTTCATTCCTGGGTCGGGGGTTGACCGCAATCTTATCCTTCGGCGCAACCGCAGCCTTGAGCCAGAACCTCCGCGAAGTGCATGGCTTTTCGGCGGGAGAGCTGGGCGATCTGTTCGCGGCAACTGAAGCCGTCGGCGACGATCAGCGTCGTTGGGCCGGCCGCCTGAACGGCCGGCAGCAGGCCGTCGCTTGCAATGGCTTTGGAAACTTCGTACTTGCCCGCTTCAAAGCCGAACGGGCCGGCCATGCCGCAGCAACCTGCCTGAATGGCTTCCACTGTGGCTCCGGCCTGGCGAAGCAGCGCGATCTCGCTGGCCGGACCACCAAAGACGGCCTTGTGGTGGCAGTGGCCGTGGAGCAGCACGCTTGTGCCCTGGAGCCGACCCGTGGCCCACTCCGGGGCCTTGGCGGCCAGCCAGTCGGCCAGCAGCCAGACCTGCCGGCTCAGGCGCTTGGCGCGTGGGTCGTTGGGGAAGAGTTCGAGCAGCTCGTCCTTGAAGACGCTGGCGCAGCTTGGCTCCAGAAAGATGAAGGGCCTCCCGGCGTCGATCTGCGCAGCCATGCGGCCGAGGACCTTGGCCAGGTAGCCGCGGGCTGCGCCGAGCAGGCCGAAGTCGTAGAGCGGGCGGCCGCAGCAGAGGTGCCCGCGCGGGGTTTCAACCCGAAAGCCTGCCTGCGTGAGCACCGACTCCGCGGCGGCGAGGGTTTGCGGGTGGCAGTAATTATTCCATGTATCCGGCCAGAGCAGCACCTGCGGTGGGGCAGGTATTCCCTCGGGGGCTAAAGCCCCGGATTTCCGGGTCGAGCCACTGTGCGGGCTGAAGCCCGTACCCTTCAACGAAACGGCGTGATCGCGCTGGTAGCTGCGCGGCGCCAGGCGTGGGAGCTGGCGCTCTTGCGCCACGCCCATCAGCCGCTTGATGAGCGGGCTGGTGAAGGGGCCAATGAGCAGCGCGTTGGTCAAGGCGGGGGCGAGCGAACCCCAGCGCGCCAACCGGTCGGCAAAGCCGAAGACGTAATGGTGCAGGGGATGAAGGCGGCCCTTGTAGTGCTGCGCCAGGAACTCCGACTTGTATGCGGCCATATCCACCTGCACCGGGCACTCGGATTTGCAGGCCTTGCAACTGAGGCAAAGGTCGAGCGCCTCGTGGACGGCCTGGCTTTGGAAGCCCTCCTCCCGCAAGGCGCCGGCAAGCATCTCCCAGAGCAGGCGCGCGCGGCCGCGGGTGGAGTGCCGCTCCTCGCCGGTGGCGCGGAAGCTGGGGCACATAACGCCGCCCTCGGTCTTGCGGCAGGCGCCCACGCCCACGCAGCGCTCGGTGGCGCGCTCCAGCGAGCCTCCATCGGCCGCGAAGGCGAACTCTGTCTTTGAGAGTTTTAGAGGAGGGTTGTGGGCGGCTAGCAGGCCGTGGCGGAGATTTTCCACCGGGTCGTAGACGCGGACCGCATCCACCAGCTTGCCGGGATTCATGCGATTGTCCGGATCCCACAGGGCCTTGAACTCCCGAAAGGCGCCCATCAGCTCCGGGCCGAACATTTTGGGCAGCAGCGCGGCGCGCGACTGGCCGTCGCCGTGTTCGCCGCTGAGCGATCCGCCGAAACTGAACACCAGATCGGCGGCGCGCACGATGAACTCGCGGTAGCGGCGCAGGCCCTCGGCGCTGCGGAAGTCGAAGTTGACGCGCATGTGGACGCAGCCCTGGCCATAATGGCCGTAGAGCGGGCTGCGGTAGCCGTATTCGGCCATCAGGGCGGAGATGCCGCGGAGATAGGCGCCCAGTTGAGCGGGCGGGACGGCAGCGTCTTCCCAGCCTTCGAAGCGGTCGGGCTCGCCGGGAACAAAGACCATGGCGCCGAGCGCCGATTCGCGGACGTGCCACACGCGAGCGGCCTCGGCGGGCGAGTAGCTGCGGGCCGCCGGGGAACGGGGCCAGGCTTGAGCGGCGCGGATCAGGGCTTCGGCTTTGGCCTGGGCCTCGGCGGCGTCCCACGCGCCCATCTCCACCAGCAGAAAGCCGCCGCCGGGCGGGAGCAGCGCAACGTCGTCGACGGCGAGGCGCTTGCGGCGCATGAAATCGACCAGCATGCCGTCGAAGCCTTCCAGACCGATGGGCGCGTGCTCCAGCGCGAGCAGCACGGCGTCGGCGGCCGAGAATGCGTCGTCGAAGGCCAGCACCGTAAGCACGCGGAAGGGCGGGCTGGCGGTCAGGTTCAGCGTGGCGGAAACGACAGTGGCGCAAGTGCCTTCGCTCCCCACCAGCGCCCGGGCCACATGGAAGCCGTTCTCGTCGAGCAGTTCATCGAGATTGTAGCCGGAGACGCGGCGGGGAATGCGCGGGAACCTCTCCCGGATGAGGTTTGCGTAGCGGTCGCGCTGGCGGGCCAGACCGGCGTAAATTTCTCCCGCCCTCCCGCCGCCGCGAATCAAGGCTTCGAGCTGTTCGGGGCTGGTGCGGCCGACGGTCATGCGCGTGCCGTCGTAGAGCACAATGTCCAGCGATTCGACGTTATCAACCACTTTGCCGCCGAGCAGGCCGTGGATGCCGCAACTGTTGTTGCCGATCATGCCGCCCAGCGTGCAGCGGCTGTGCGTGGCGGGATCGGGAGCGTAGGTCAGGTGGTGAAGCTCGGCGGCCTCGCGCAACCGGTCGAGGACGATGCCCGGCTCAACGCGCGCCAGCTTGGCAACCGGGTCGAGGGAGGTGAGCCCGTGCATGTACCGGGAGAAATCGAAGACCACCGCCACGTTGGCGCACTGGCCGGCCAGGCTGGTGCCCGCGCCGCGCGGCAGGATCGCGGCTCCCGTGGCCCGGCAGGCGGCCAGAGCTGCCTCCACGTCGGCGGCATCCCTGGGCAGGACCACTCCGACCGGGAGCTGGCGGTAGTTGGAGGAGTCCGCGGCGTACAGTGCGCGGGAACCCAGATCGAAGCGCACCTCGCCGCGCAGGGAAGCCTTGAGAAGGGCCTCCAGTTCGCGGTGCGCGGCAAAGCGCTCATGATCGAGCGGAGGCTGGTTGATGAGAACGGGAAAAGGCGAAGTGCTCACGGTGAAATAGTAGCGTGTTCCTCCGTGGGTGGCGCGGAGGGGCGGCGCGAAGAGTGGCCGCATGGCCGGTAAATGTTGAGAACGCGGAATGAACGCCAGAAATCGCAGTGGCGTCAGCGCATCCCCGGCGCCAGTTGCGGCGTGCGGACTGTCGCGCGGCACGGCTGTCCGAAGACGCGAGTAATATCTTTGTCCCGTACGCCGCTGTCTCGATCTCGCGGCACGAGCGCGAGTGAACCTGGGAATTCGCAGAGCGCC
>JBEKCX010000287.1:0-4231 GCA_050014655.1 Occallatibacter sp.
TGCGCAATTCGAATAGATTGCGCTCGAACTCCGAATCGAACACGTTGCTTCCTTTGCGGATGAACCCGGTCCCAGGTTCAACTGCCAGTATATCCTCCGCTACACTCCCGACAGGCGGACCCGCCGCAACGCGGCAGAATCTTCATAAGAATCGCATAACTGGACCGCAGAAACGGGTGTCCAATCTGCAAGGAGAATCTCTATGAAGCCCTCATTCAGTGCGTTCCTTCTCTGTGTACCCCTCGTCTTCGCCGTGCAAGCCCAGGCCCAGGACCTGGCGGATGCCTGCGGGGACGGCCGGATCAACTTCAATATCAAGACGGAAAAGAAGCAGCCGGAACCCGCTCCTCCCGCGGCCGGCAAGGCGCAGATCGTCCTGATCGAGACGCTGAACAAATGTCCCGGCTGCGGCAACCCCTCCATTCGTTTTGGCATGGACGGGGCTTGGGTTGGCGCCAACAAAGGCAACTCGTACTTCACTCTGGACGTTGCGCCGGGCGAGCATGCTCTCTGTGTTGCCTTGCAGTCTTCCGGGAGCGGGGCGATCCATAGGCTGGGGCCGGTTCGTCTCACCGCCGAGGCGGGCAATGTTTATTACTTCGAGGCCACGGCATCGCTTCATCTTCACAAAACGAAGAACGAGAACTATCAGGAGCTGCCCATGGTGCAAGCCGGCCAGCAGAGCGATCCGATGCAAACCAGAACTCTCGCGACCGATGCGCCGAGCGAGCTTGAAGTCGTGGTTCCGGATCTCGATTTTGCCCAACTGGGCGGCGATGCGGGCAAGTCCCGCGTGATGGCTGCGGCGCACAGCATATCCCAACCCAAGAAGTAGTCCAGCCGCGTTTCTTGCGAAAAAGGGGTTCATCTCAAATAACCACGAGGCGCGGTCACCCGCAGTCTTTCGCAACTGAGCGGGGATCAGGGCCAGGACCAGGTGAACGCCTGGAAACATGCCATTGAAACTCCGCGGTCGCGGGCCTTCCGCAACGCATCGGAGTATTCAAAAGAATCGCGTAACTAAAACGTTTGAACCGGTGTCCAATCTGCAAGGAGAATCTTTATGAAGCCCACATTCAGCGCGTTTTTTCTCTGCCTACCCTTCGTCTTTGCCCTGCAGGCCCGGGCCACCGTCCTGCCGGATGCCTGCGGCGACGACAAAGTCAAATTCGACGTCTCCACAAAAAGCCATCAGCCCGCGCCGGCCCCTCCGGCAGCAGGCAAGGCGCAGATCGTCTTCGTCGAAAACGAGAATCACATGCTCGGCCCGTTTATGTACGCTACGGTCCGCTTCGGCCTGGACGGAGCCTGGGCTGGCGCCAACAACAACAACTCCTACTTCGCGGTGACGGTGGACCCGGGGATTCATCATCTCTGTGCTAACTGGCAATCGGCCCTGCCCATGATCAAGAAGTACATCGATGTGGCCAGCTTCAACGCCGAGCCGGGCAAGGTCTACTACTTCGCGGCCAATGTCATTGTGACTCCCACCGGCGGAAACAACGTCAACTACGACTTCAACCTTGCGCAGTTGGACGACGATGCGGGCCAGTACCGGGTGAAGGCCTGGAAGCTCGCCACCGCGACGCCAAAATAGGTGGGCCGCCGGACTTTCGCGCGGAAGCGGTTGTTGCGGTATCAACTTCGAGCCGCGCTTGAGCTTTCCAAAGAACCGGCGAGCCCTTGACTGAACCCGCACCCTGCTGTTTAGGATGATTGCCATGAAACCAAGACTCAGTGCATTCCTTCTCTGCATTCCGCTCACCTGCGCCGTTCAGGCTTTGACCCAGAACCTGCCCGATGCATGTGGGGCAAAAAAGGTCAATTTCAATATCAAGACCGAAAAGAAGCCGCCCGAACCTGCCCCTCCCGAAGCCGGCAAGGCGCAGATCGTCCTTGTCGAGGTACTTGCCGCATGCTCCGGTTGCGGAACCCCTTCAATTCGCTTTGGCATGGATGGGGCCTGGGTTGGCGCAGACAAGGGCAGCTCGTACTTCGCTCTGGATGTTCCGCCGGGGGAGCATCATCTCTGTGCGGCTTGGCAGCCTGACTTTGGCGAATCGATACCGGCGCCCATGCTGGTGACGTTTACGGCGGAGGCTGGTAAGGTCTACTACTTCGAAGCCAAGGCAGTACTTCATCTTCACGACGCAGGGCACGACACGCACAACGATAGCTATTCGCAGTTGCCGATTGGGTTGGGCGGCGGAAAGCGGGAACCGGGGGCAGCCGAAGATCTTGCGACTGGGTCGCAGGCCGGGTTCAAGGCCGTGGACCGGGATCTCGGCTTTGTGCAAGTGAGCGACGATGAGGGCAAATCCCGCGTTAGGGCTTCGGCGCTCAGCATCGGAACCCCGAAAAGGTGAGCCTCCGATTTTTCGGTCAGGAGGGTGCTCATCGTGTATAACCACGATGGATGCCCTTCACCCGCCCCATTCCGCAGTCGAAGCCAACGTCGAAGGCCGCAAGCGGGCTTTCCGCGTATGTCGAGGCGGAGAAGCTGATGCAGATTGCGATTCTGCTGCCGGCCGCGGCCTTCATAGGCTGGCTGGCCGGCGCCTGGCTCGACAGCCTCCTGCATCAGCGGTGGATTGCGATCTTCGGGATCGTCCTCGGAGGCATCTCCGGGCTGGTGGGCGTGGTGCGGATGGCGATGGCGGCGGAGAGGAGTTCCCGTCCGGGAAGCAATAGCCAAAATGGAACCGGAGAGGGAAGTTCCAGCCTGAAGCCATGACGGAAGAAACCCGCCCTGTCGTCGATGTCAGCGAAGAGGAGCAGCAGGCGCTCCTCCAACGGGCCATACGCAAGACCCTGATTCTAGGCCTGTTGTCTTCCCTGGCTGTGCTGACATGCTCCGGCTGGCGCAGCGCCGCAATGCTGCTGACCGGCACTCTGATCTCGGCGGCCAGCATTCTGGAGTGGCGGCGTCTGCTTCGCGTGATCAACGCCAAACTCAACCACCGGCAGACTCCCCGGAGCGCTCCCGCCGTGGTCCTCTTCTTTGTGCTCAGGCTCACCGTTTTCGCGGGGGTCATCTATGGTAGCCTGAAATGTTTCCACGGTTCGGTAGTGGCGCTCCTTTGCGGCCTGGGTCTGGCGGCTTTGACCATAGGCTGGGAAGTGGTTGCTCTGCTCAGGGACTGACAAGCCTGTGGGCGGACGCGGTAAGTCCGCCCCGGAAGGCAGAAAGACTCAAGTTTTCATGCCGGAATCTTTTGCGCTGGTTCGTTTGCTGAACGCCCTCTTGATGGGCCTCGAGGTCAAGGGTTTTCGATCCATCGGACTTCTCCCGGCTCAGGCTGTCCAGAGGGCCATCCTGGTCAATCGGGCGCTGGGGTTGGAACTGCTGGTGGTCGGCGGTTTCATTGCCTTTTTCCTGATCGTGCGGCTGACGCTCTCGGTGGAGAAACCCAACCCGGCGCAGCAGATCGCCGAAGTGATCCACGAGCTGGGCGGCGGCCTGGCCGACCAGATCATCGGCCACGGCTACCAGCGCTTCCAGGCCTTCGTTACCTGCATCTTCCTGTTTGTGCTTACCTGCAACCTGATCGGATTGATTCCCGGCCTTGATGCGCCCACCACTTTTCCGTCGGTGCCGCTGGGTCTGGCCTTGACCACCTTTGTCTACTACAACTTCAACGGCATCCGCGCCAATGGGATTCTCGGCTATCTGAAGCAGATTGCCGGACCCATCTGGTGGATCTCCTGGCTGATCTTCCCCATCGAATTGATCTCGCACTTGGCGCGCATCCTGTCGCTCACTATCCGCCTTTACGCCAATATGTTTGCCAGCGACATGGTGTCGCTGGGCTTCTTCTCGCTGGTCCCGATCGGCGTCCCGGTTATCTTCCTGGGCCTGCACATTTTCGTCTCGATCATTCAGGCCTTCGTTTTCATGCTCCTGACCATGATTTATCTCTCCCTGGCGGTTTCGCACGAGCACTAGGGTTTGTTGTCCCGCGATTCTCGTCCAGGACGAAGAAATGATTCCGCCGGGGAGCGCTTTCGCCCCGGACCAACGGACGGCCGCAAGCGTGAGGGGGCCAAAGGCATTCTCGGAGACGCAATCTCCGAAGATGCCGGCACGGTGAGCCTCAACCACCCACTGGCGGTCAATTCCAGGGAAGCAGGAGAATTATGCGCATACTTCAATCTGTGTTCATGGTGCTGGCGGTTCTGTGCTTCGCCATTCCGGCCTTCGCGGCTGATGGCGGCGCGGCTACCATCAGCC
>JBEKCX010000288.1:0-4148 GCA_050014655.1 Occallatibacter sp.
GAAAGTGGTTGCGGTCGTTGACCTGCTCGAAGTTGCCCTGTTGGAAAGAACTGAGGAAGCCTTGTTCAAAATTCGCCATCGCGTTTACATTTCCTATGGCGTATGAGGCTCCGGCCAAGCCGCTGCCGAAGGCGCCATAGGACTGGTAATCGTTGGTCACGTCGTATTTGCTCAACTCGAAGTGGCCGCCGAATGCGAGGTTGTGCTTGCCCCTTACCCAATGCAGGTCGTCGTTGAAGGTGTAATTGTTGCGCTCCCAGCCCGCAAACGCCGCCCCCGCTTCACCGAAGTAGTTGCCGATGCTGACGGCCATATAAGGGCCGGTCGGCGGCTGCCAGAGGTTTTGCACTCCAAAGGCCTGGGTGACGTCCTGGCTTCCCGGCGGTCCGCCGCGCAGGGAGATTTCGCGCTGATAGTTGACGATGAAGTTGTTCAGCAGGTTGCTGGTGAAGGTGTGCGTCTCAGAAAGCAGCGCGTTCTGGTAACGGGTGTTGTAATACGAGTTGTAGCTGGAAAGGTTAGCGGGGTTCCATACCGCGGCCTGCACGAAGTAGTTCTGATAGTAGTGGCCGAAGAAATGGTCCTTGTCGCCGAAGGCGTGGTCTACGCGGGCAACATATTCGTTAAAGGTGTCGGTCAGGGGCTGGTAGTAGTTGAGCGGGCTTCCGATCTTTCCGGCGCCTGCATCCGCCGAGGCTGTGGGAAACACCTTCTCGAAGGCCACAGAGGACGGATCGAAGGCGGAGGTGGGGATTCTGTTCAGCGGATACTCCACGCCCGTGTACACATTGTAGATCTGCTGGCTTGCCGTGTTACAGAAGTTAGTGGTTGCATTCCAGCCGCCGGTGCAGAGGTTGCCAAAATCGGCATAGGTCTGGCCAGAACCGAGTCCTTCTTCCGCCAGGGTTGGATAGGTCTTCTGACCGGCGTTCGAATTGACGTGAACAGTGGTTCGCTGATAGCCAAAGAAGAACTGGGTGCTCTTTCCCCTGGAGATGTGGGGTAGGATGACCGGCCCGCCGATCACGCCGCCGTACTGGTGGCGGTGGAGGTTGTCGGCAACGGTGGCGAAGTACGGCCGCGCGTTGAAGTAGCCGTTGCGCTCGAAGTCGAAGCCATCGCCGTGGAACTTCTCCGTGCCGGATTTCATGACGATGTTGACCACGGCGCCGGCGCTCTGACCGAAGTCGGCGCTGTAGTTGCTGGTTTGAACGCTGAACTCCTGAAGGGCGTCGGGGAAAGGAAACGGCGCATTAACGTTGGTCATTTCATCCACGTTGTTGCCGCCGTCCAGCAGGTAATTCGACTGCTGGGGAGTGGTTCCATTGGAGCTGGTGACCACGGCGGCGGGAAATGTCTTTCCTTTGCCCTGGTCGGTTCCATTGCCCTCGTTGGTGGCGCTGGTGACGCCGGCCACGAGTGTGACCAGCGAAGCCGCATTTCTGCCGTTCAAGGGCAGATCGACCACGCGCGCCTCGTCGATAACCTGGGACAGGGTGCCTGTGGTGGTGTCCACCTGCGGCGCGTCGGCTGTCACCGTGATGGTCGCCGAGGATGCGCCGACCGCCAGCTTGACATTGATTGTTGCAGCCTGGTCGGCCTGCAGCACGATGCCGGTCTGGGTGTAGTTCTCAAAGCCCTTGGCAGAAACCGATAACGAATAATTGGAAGGCAGCAGCGCGGGAAAGACGTATGCGCCGTCCGCTCCCGACCTTACGGTGGCTGCCACGCCGGTCTGGGTTTGTGTCGCGGTGACCGTTGCGGACGGGATGACCGCTCCGCTTGCATCCGTCACGGTTCCGACAATCTTTGCGTATCCTTGTGCGTTAAGGCGTGCCGTGGCGCATGCGATGAACAAGAAAACGATCGCTGCGAACCAGGCAATACGACCACAACTGCGAATTGCTGTACCCATTGGCCTCATAACCGCGATACTCCTTTGCGAAAAGGAACAGTATTCCCGCTCGCGAGGAATGAAATTCCTCACGGTGTGGAACGATATTCTGTTGAATCCCGCTGTGTCAAGAGAATTGCGAACTTTTTTACGTTATGAACTTTTTTCCTTTTGACTGTTTTGATGATTCGAGATAATCCATTTCTATTCAATAGGTTATGCCACCGTGGTTAGCCGTCCCCGGCCTTGGCGTTGCGGCATTTGTACGGGGTTTGAACAACAACAAGCGGATGAGCCCCCGGCTGGTCGTCAGTCTCAGCTTGCCCACGGATCCGGCGGTCGAAAGGTTGCGCTTGCCGGCGGCGCTCGACCAGCGAGGGCACGACGGCGTCACCAGGTTGGGTTGAAACACAGCGTCCGCTCCCGCCGAAACATCGGCATGATGGGGAGTTCGCTAAGGAAGCTCTGATCAAGTCCTCTCGGCAAGGTTCGCATTTCCTCAGAGGCTAAAGCCCCCGTCGATTTTGCGGCCTTTGCGGCACGACTGAAGTCGTGCCCTGACGCAACTGGGACTTGTTCAGAGATTCCTTAGGGGAAGAGTAGGCGGCAATCCGCCCCCGACCCCGGAATCTTCCTCACAGACGCTCGATTCGCGCCAATATATACTCAAGTACCATAGCGATACAGAGCCGAAGTTCCCAGGACCCCGAGTCATGTTGCCGGATCAGAACGATTTATGGGACGAGTTGCTGACATACGTCGAAGCGCGTAGCGTAATACCGGTTATTGGCCCGGAACTGGTCATCGTCGATCATGACGAACGGCGCGAACCCTACCACCGGCTGCTGGCGCGCGAGCTTGCGACTCGATTGAAGCTTGGCTACCTCGGTCAAACCGCGACACTCGATCAGGTGGTGGGAGCTTATCTCGCCAAACCCGGCAGCAGACGGCAGTCGGTCTATCGCGAGTTGGGCGATATCGCCGGAAAGCTCACCGTCGCAATTCCGGAGCCTTTGCTGCAACTGGCAAGCATAGCCGATCTGAATCTGTACGCGAGCTTTTGCACCGACAATCTTCTCGCCCAGGCGATCAACCTGGTGCGTTTTGGCGGACGCGCGGAGACCCGCGAACTGGCGTTCAATCCCAGTGAAGCCGGTGACCTGCCCGACGGCCCGCGCGATGCGCCGCTGGTTTATAACCTGTTTGGGCGCATGTCGGTGCTGCCCAAGTACGTGGTTGCGGAAGAGGACGAACTGGAGTGGGTTACCGCTCTGCAAATCCCGGAAAAACGTCCGGAGCGGCTATTCGATGAGTTGGGGCGCAATCACCTGCTATTCCTCGGCTGCCGGTTTCCCGACTGGCTGGCGCGTTTCATCCTGCGCACCACAAAGAACAGCAAGCTATCCGCCGAGCGCGGCTTCTCGGAATACTTGATCGACGCGGAGGCGGATTCGACATCGCCCCTGGTCGCCTTTCTCACTGGCTTCAGCCGCGAGACGCAGGTGCTGGCGCTGGACCCGGTCGCCTTCGTGGCCGAACTCGCCCAGCGCTGGCAGCAACGTCAAGGCGGCGACGCCGCGGCCAGGGCGCCGGAACCCGGTCCGATGCCGGAGACCATGCCTCCCGGCAGCCTATTTATCAGTTATGCCAGTGAGGACCGGCCGGCCGCGCTGCGGCTGGCGGCGGAACTCGAAGCCGCCGGATTGCCGGTCTGGCTCGATCGCCAGCAACTCGATTGGGGCAGCGACTACACGGCGCGCATCCGGCTCGCGATCCAGCAATGCGCCCTTTTCGTGCCTGTGCTGTCGCGCACGGCGGAACAACGCACTGGATTCTTTCGCAAGGAATGGGCGTGGGCCAGCGAGCGGAACCTGGATTTCACCGGCAGCAGCCTCGCCTTCCTGTGTCCATTGGCGATCGACGATACTCCCGTCGTTGCCAGCACCGAAATTCCACCTGCCTTCAAGATGGTGCATATCGAACAAGCCCCCGCCGGCAGCCTGCAGGCGCACCAGACGCGAGCCATCGTCAGCGCCTTCAATGCCATGCGGGCGCGCCTTCAAGGTAAGCGATGACCGAGCTACCCACCATCGACGCCGAACGCCCGTGGCCGGGCTTGCTGCCGTTCACCGAAGACGCGCGCATGTTCTTCCACGGCCGCGAAGCCGAGACGGACGATCTGTTTCGTTTGATCGAACGCGAACCACTAACCGTATTGTTCGGTCAATCCGGATTGGGAAAATCCTCGCTGCTG
>JBEKCX010000289.1:0-4102 GCA_050014655.1 Occallatibacter sp.
GAACCAAAGAAGCGCTGGAAAAAGCGATCGCCGAAGCCATTCAGCTGATCACGCCAGACAACGCAAAGGCATGGTTCAACCACTGCATAGAACGTCTACAGTAATTCCTAAAATGCTCTAGTGCGAACTTAGTGAAATCAGCAAATTTTTCAGCCAAAATTGAGGTCGAAAGATTGTATGGTCTAAATACCTAACCTTATGATTCAACTATAGTTCAAGTACAGTTCGGCCTTGGCGAGGCCAGAACGCAGTTTTGTCCCCCAATGAGACTGGTTGGCTGGTTTTTGGGGGATTCTGCTGCTTGCAACTTGTTGAAATGATTGATTTTTATTATATTTACTTGACAACTTGGTGCCGAAGAAGGGACTCGAACCCCCACACCCTTGCGAGTACGTGGACCTGAACCACGCGCGTCTGCCAATTCCGCCACTTCGGCACGGTACACAGATCCAGCGCTCTCCGCTGGACCGGCAGCAACTCTGAGTCTCGCAAATGCTGATGCCGGTGTCAACCGGCGTTCCCTCTTCAGCGCGGGTGAAACCGGCACGGAAGCGCGGATTTCAGCGAAGGACGATCCCGGATGGTGGTGCGGGAGCGCACGGTTCCGAGAGCGCAAAGCAGAAGGCTCAGGCCGCGACGCCGCTCACCGCGCCGCTGGACACATGCACGATTTGAATCCCTCCGCGGAGTGATTCGACAGGCTGCAAACATACTGCGGCCAAACCAGTTGGAGCAGGGGCGAAGCGTTGCCCACAAAGAAGTTGCGCATATAGGCGCGACTGGCGTCCGTCTTGGCGCCGGGATCGGCCTGGAAACCGGCGATCAACCGGGTTACCGAAGCAGCAGAGAACGTGGCCTCGCGGTAGGTTTGCCCGTAATCGTATTCTTCGTTCCAGACGGCATCCACGCCGGTCTGGTTCGACGCGGCAAAGACGCGATAGTCCAGCAGCGCAGCCGAAGAGGGATCGATGCGGGCCACCGTGAACGATGGGGCATTCCCATCGATGGGCGAGATCGATGGGACCATCTTGACCGCAACGCTGTTGCCCGCCGCTGAAGGCCTGGCATCGCCATCCGCCTTGAGAATGCGCGTTTCGTCCATGTGGGTGTGGGCAAAGATGGCCAGCTCAACCACGTCGCTAAATTCGACCAGCAAGTCCGCCAGCTTCTCGGAAGAAAGGAACATCTCCGGCTTCGCGCCGCCGCAAACTTCGCGCATCTTGGTAACAGTTGAGTGCAGATCCACTCCCGGCGGGATGTGGCCCATTACCCAGACCTTCTGTTTGTTGGCGCGGGCGCTGGCGAGTTGCCGCTGGAGCCAGGCAAGCTGCTGGGCCGCCGCGGCTGGGTCGGCCTTGCCCGCGCAGGTGGCGTACTTGCTCGACATGAACAGATCGTTCAGAACCAGCAGGCGCGCGTTGCGCACCGGAGCCGGAAGATTCACGCTGTAATAGCCGCCCTCAGAGAATCCCTTCACCGAACTCATCCGTTCGGAGGAAGGATAGGCCGCGCCAGTAACCTCGCCGGCAATCACGGAGAGAAACTCACTGCGAGCGTCCAGCCGGTAGTCGCCGCAATCGGAGTCGTTGTTTCCTAGCGCCACGTAGACCGGCACGCCGGGAAGTGCGGCGGCCAGCTCACCGATCACGTAATCCATCGTCTTCTCGACGAATGCCCGGTAGTCGCCCGGCGCGGCGTGGGGAAACTGCGCGTTGTACTTGCAAGGGAAGGCGTGGGCAATCAGATCGCCGCTGACGGTGGCGAAAGAAGCTCCGGCGGCATGAGCGCGCACGGCTTGCAGGCTGGACTGGAGCAGCGGGTAGGAGGTATCTTCGCCGCGGGCGTGGCAGGTCTGCTGGAGGGCGGCAAATCGCGGCGCGCGATCGGCCGACGGAGGCGCGGCCAGAATCGCCTTCCACTCGCTTGCCGGGGCGGCAGCCAGTTGGAGAACCTTGGCGGGATCCCAAAAGGGATCGAAGTGAATATCGCTTAGGAAGAGGGCCGGAATCGTCTCGCTGGCGGGCAATGCGGCCGGCAGCGCCGTTTGCGCGGCGGGCTGCTGTTGGCTGGTCTGCGCGGGCGCTACGCGGCACGGCAAGAGCAAGCAGGCCAGCAAGATGCTCCGCCGCGCAACAAAGCCCCAGCCGCCCAACGGCGGATTCCCAGTACGATTCGCGTTCATTCCCGCTCCCCTGCGCGGCCGTTAGACTGCATTCGACCGTCCCAGTCGAGCATATCGTAATGGGCGTTTCCCCCTTCCTGCGGCGCTGGATGAAGAGGGCAATGCCAATTCGGTCTCTCAGCCTCCCATCTGCTAAAGTGAGGGGTGGTCCCTTCGCTCGAAACCCTTTCTGTTAGAGGGTTTGGCGCGGACTTCAGGGGCTCGGATTTGAACTCTCATGCCGCACGACTTGCCCAAAGCCTACGACCCCACCGCCATTGAAGATCATTGGGCTGAGTACTGGGTGCGAGAGAAGCTCTTCGCCCAGCCCACGCCTTCGCCGCCAACCGAGACCCCCCAAAGGCGCGGAGCGGCCTCCGGCCCCGACGCCCAGCCGGCCTTTACCATCCTGCTGCCGCCGCCCAATGTGACCGGCCGGCTGCACATGGGGCACATGCTCAACCAGACGGAGATGGACATCCTCACCCGCTGGCAGCGCATGAGCGGCCGCCGCGCCCTGTGGCTGCCCGGCACCGACCACGCGGGCATCGCCACGCAGATGATGGTGGAGCGGCAACTGGCCAGCGAAGGCACGAGCCGCCAGGAGCTTGGCCGCGAGGCCTTCGTCGAGCGCGTGTGGGAGTGGAAGCGCCACTACGGCGGCGCCATCCTGGACCAGATGAAGCGGCTGGGCGCGTCGGTCGATTGGCAGCGCGAGTACTTCACCATGGACGAGAAGCGCTCCGCTGCGGTGCGCGAGGCCTTTGTCCGCCTGCACGAGCAGGGACTCATCTATCGCGGCGCTTACATCGTGAACTGGTGCCCGCGCTGCCAGACGGCCATCAGCGACCTGGAGGTGGTCTACGACGAGCACAAGGGCCATCTGTGGGAGATTCGGTACCCGGTAATCCACCCCACGGACGAAGACCTGTCCGTGGGGGCCCCGGTGGACGGCCCTGCGGGCGGCAGCCTTTCGGATGAGTTCCTCACAGTTGCAACTACCCGCCCCGAGACCATGCTCGGCGACACGGCGGTCGCCATTCACCCTGAGGACGAGCGCTACCTGCATCTGCACGGCAGGAAGCTGCGCCTGCCGCTGATGGGCCGCGAGATTCCCATCGTCCTGGACGAGTGGGTCAGCCGCGACTTCGGCACCGGCGCGGTGAAGGTGACGCCGGCGCACGATCCCAACGACTTTGCCATCGGCCAGCGCCACAATCTGCCTTCGATCAACGTAATGGACCTGACCGGCCACATCAACGCCGGGGGCGGCGCGTACGCTGGCCTCGACCGCTATATAGCCCGCAAGCGGGTCGTCGCGGACCTCGAAGCCCAGGGTCTGCTGGGGGCCATCAAGGACTACACCCACAACGTGGGCCATTGCGACCGCTGCAAGACGGTGGTCGAGCCGCGGCTTTCGACGCAGTGGTTTCTGGCCGTAAACAAGAAGCCGCCGGGCAAACCGTTCTCCATGGCGGAGCAAGCCATTGAGGCGGTCGAAAAGGGCTACATCAAGTTCACGCCCGAGCAATACGCCAAGACTTATTTCGAGTGGATGCGCAACATCCACGACTGGTGCATCTCGCGGCAGCTCTGGTGGGGCCATCGCATTCCCGCGTGGCACTGCGCAAGCTGCCAGAAGATCACCGTGGCCCGCGTCGATCCTGAAGCTTGCGCCCATTGCGGCTCGGAGCAAATCACGCAGGAGACCGACGTTCTCGATACCTGGTTCTCATCGGGGCTGCTTCCGGTTTCCGTCTTCGGCTGGCCGAACTTAGGGAAAACTAATACTCCGGGTGCCCCAGGTCCCTCGCATTTGGGGACCTGGGAAGGCAGTGAAAATCGCGCCGACTTCGACGCCTTTTATCCCACCAGCCTGCTGGTCACCGGCTTCGACATTCTCTTCTTCTGGGTGGCGCGCATGATCATGTTCGGCTGCTG
>JBEKCX010000290.1:0-4094 GCA_050014655.1 Occallatibacter sp.
CAGCCCAGCCTCGTCGATCACTGGAACTTTGAGTTCGCGAGCCTTGTCCAGCTTGGAGCCGGCCTCCTCGCCCGCCACCACGCAACTGGTCTTCTTGCTCACCGAACCGGCAGTCTTGCCGCCCGCGGCCTCGATTCTCTGTTTGGCCTCGTCGCGTGTAAGCGTGGGCAGCGTGCCCGTCAAAACGAAGGTCAGTCCCGCAAGGTGCGCCGAGCGCTGCTTCTTCTCCGCCGTCATCTCCACTCCGGCGTCCTTCAAACTCTGGATCAGAGCCAGGTTCGCCGGCTGCGCAAAGAACTCGATGATCGCCTGCGAGATGCGCGGGCCGACCTCTTCCACGCGCTCCAGTTCCTCGGCGTTTGCCGCGGCCAGCGCGTCCATTGTGCCGAACTCCTGGGCCAGCAGTTCGGCGGTGCGTTCGCCCACAAAGCGAATCCCCAGCCCCATCAGCACGCGAGCCAGCCCGGCGCGTTTCGAGCCTTCAATCTGAGCGATCAGGGCGTGCGCGGACTTCTCCGCAAAGCGGTCCAGCGCCGCCAACTGCTCTTCCGTCAATTTGTAGAGGTCCGCCACGCTACGCACCAGCCCCCGATCCAGCAACTGCTGCACAACCGCCTCGCCCAGCCCTTCGATATTCATCACCTCGCGGCGTCCAAAGTGAAGCAGGCTCTCGCGCAATTTGGCCGGGCAGCCGGCGTTCACGCAGCGATAGTCCACCTCGCCCTCGGCGCGGACAACTGCGCTTCCGCACTCCGGGCACTCGGCAGGGAACTGAAACTCCTCCGTTCCCCTGGGATGTTCGGCGTCCGCAATCACCTCCGCCACCTTGGGAATCACGTCGCCGCCCCGTTCAACCTTCACCGAATCGCCCAGCTTGAGGCCCAGCCGCTCGATGAAGTCGGCGTTGTGCAACGTGGCGCGGCTCACCGTGGTGCCTCCGATGAAGACCGGCGTCAGCTCGGCCACCGGCGTCAGCTTGCCGGTGCGCCCCACCTGCACGGTGATGGCGTTCACCTGGGTCACGCCCGACTTGGCGGTGAACTTGTAGGCAATGGCCCAGCGCGGCGCGCGGCCCGTGTAGCCGAGCCGCTGCTCGGTGGCGTGCGAGTCCACCTTGAAGACCACGCCGTCGATCTCGTAGCCGAGCGTGGCCCGCTCCGCCTCGGCCCGATCGATGAAGCGCATCATGGCCGTGATCGAATCGACCAGTTCGCGGTGCGGATTGACGCGGAAGCCTAGCGCGGCCAGCGCGTCGAGCGTTGCGAGCTGCCCCTGCGCCCAATAATCGCCCTGGACCAGCAGGAAGTAGGCGTAGAAATCCAGGCGGCGATTGGCGACGATACCGGGTTCCAGTGTGCGCAGCGTGCCGGCGGCGGCGTTGCGGGGATTCACCGCCGGCGGCAGCCCCTCCCGCTCGCGCTCCTCGTTGAGGCGCAAAAAAGCGGCTTCCGGCATGATCGCCTCGCCGCGAACTTCAAACACCGGCGGCAGCCCAGCGGCTTTCAGTCGGGCGGCGGAAATGGCCAGCGGCACGCTGCGGATGGTGCGGATATTCGAGGTCACATCCTCGCCAACCTGGCCGTCGCCACGCGTGATGCCGGCCGCCAGCCTCGCCCCGCCGTCTTCAGCCGGCTCATATCGCAGCGCCGCGCTCAGGCCGTCCATCTTGAACTCGGCCACATACTCCACCGGCAGCAGCCCGGCCAGATCGCGCACGCGCGCGTCCCACGCGGCCAGCTCCTCGGCCGAGTAGGCATTGTCCAAACTGAGCATGGGCCGCGAGTGGGGCGCCTTCTTGAAGCCCTCGGCCGGCTTGCCGCTCACGCGCTGGGTGGGCGAATCGGGCGTCAGCAGCTCCGGGTGCGCGGCCTCGATGCGCTTCAGCTCGTTCATCAGCGCGTCGTAGGCGGCGTCCGTAATCTCCGGCGCATCGAGGACGTAGTACAGGTGCTCGTGGCGCCGCAGTTCGGCGCGCAGTTCCTCGGCTCGGCGTGCGGCAGAGGTATCTGAGTTGGCGGAACCGCTCATGGTGTGAATTATAGGAGGCGGCGGGGCAGGATAGTATGGTAACGCCATGGAACCCGTCACCCATTTTCTCGTCGGAGCATGCATCGGCCGCGCCGGGCTAAACCGCAAGACGGCTTACGCCACGCTGGCCGCCGTATTGGCCGCCGAGGCCGCCGATATCGACGTTCTCTGGTCGCTGGCGGGGCCGGTCGAGGAGTTGAAGCACCATCGCGGCATTACCCACACCTTCATCGCCGCGCCGGTGGTGGCCGGGGCGGCGGTGGGGCTGGTGTGGCTCTATGATCGCTGGCGAGAGGGGCGGCGCGCCAGATGGGTCACCGCCCTCAACCAAAACGCAAAAGCGCCCCCGGCGCCGCCCCCGGCGCATTGGTGCTGGCTCTACGCGACGGCGCTCATTGCCGCGCTCAGCCATCTCCTGCTCGATTGGACCAACAACTATGGGCTGCGGCCCTTCTTTCCCTTCAATCCGCGCTGGTATGCCGGCAGTTTTGTCTTTATTGCCGAGCCGGTCCTGTGGGCGGTGTTTCTTCTGGCTCTGGTCCTGCCTTGGTTGTTCGGTCTGGCCGACCGGGAGATCGGCGCGCGCCGGCAGCCCTTTCGCGGGCGCGGCTGGGCAATCTTTGCACTGGCTGCGATGGTGGCCTTGTGGGGCTTGCGCTGGGCGGAGCAGGCGCAGGCGCGGGCGCTGCTCGATAACCTGCAAGTCACCTCCGCTCCGGTCCTGCGCATCGGCCTCGAACCCTATCCCATCAACCCCTTCCGCTGGCACGCGATTCTGGAGACGGCGGAGTTCTATCAGACCGCCGAGATAAACACCTGGACCGGCTCCATCGATAGCGACCCGCGGCGCAATGTGATCTTCAAGCCGGCCGCGACCCCGGCCACCGAGGCCGCCAAGCGCACACCGCTCGGCCAGGTCTACCTGGATTGGGGCACATGGGCGGTTGTGCGCGACCTTGGACCAGTCGCAGCGCCAGGTTTGGCCCCGCCGCAATTGCCGCCCAATCGCCAGTGGACCACGGTCGAGTTCAGGGATCTCCGCTGGGACTACTCCTACCTCGGCGCGGGCAGAGTCACCGTCCGGAACCCGCTCGCAGGCTGGGTTTACATCGTGGACGGCCGCGACGACGCCGGCGAAGCGATGAACGGGCGGGAACAGCGGTAGGACGCCGCTCCCGTTGGCCGTGGCCCAGCGGGATCAGTATTCGACGGTAACCTGACCTCTCGCGACCGTCACCTTGGGAAGACGATAATCTTCAATGCCGACGCTGGCTTGCGTGCGCCGAACCACTTTGTATTGGACAAAGTCGATGGGTGTGCCTGGGCACAGGACTCGAAGTTTGCCGTTTTCGTAACCACTGTTAGAAAGCCAAGTGGGTAAAAGCTCGACAGGGGAAAGGCCGAATTCCGCGGGTGCGCGGTCAAGCGATCCGACCCACGCGCTACCCTCCTCGTTTGGACCTGGCAAGGTCGGCAAGTCAGAGCAGGACGATTCCGACCAGGTTGTTCGGATGTAGGTGAGTGTCGGCGGACGCAAGGCAGAGAAACAACTGATTCCGGTAATTTCCGTGGAGGCAACGCTCCAACGGATTTGCGGCTTGCAAAAGCCGAAGTCGGGAATGGAGAAATCTCCCACGGGTAGCGGGATGTTTGTTGCCTCGGCTGCCTTGGTTTGAATAATGGCAAGCGTAAGATGAACACTGAGCGGCATGGAGCGGAACTTATTGTAGACCGCAATGGGCATCGGGAAGGTCGCGTCGTAGCGATTGCTGTTGGAAACGATGTGCTGCATTAGGCCAAGCTGCCACGCAGAGTCCCACTGGGAGCCGTCGGGAGCTTTGACTTCGGCTCGGATACTGTCGACGACGACTAAATTTCCCTCCGATACGCCGGACTCCGTCATTGGAATCCTGATCCAGATTCTGGTTTTCGGCGTGGTTGGATATGTGTCGCTGCCCCCATACCCTGGTAGATTTGGGCTGTACGACAACTGAACCGGCGCGCCGGCCTGGGCGGCCGGCGGGGGATACGTTCGGTCAATCAAGCACTGATAGGATTTGACTTCT
>JBEKCX010000291.1:0-4075 GCA_050014655.1 Occallatibacter sp.
CCTCTGCGGCGAGAAGCCGCAGATTGGGCGAGTCTTCCAGTTCACTGGAACCAGCTCCGTCGGGGTCTTCTTCACGGTGACGGACCACCCGGAGGGAAACATCCCGCTGGCGGGCATGGTAATTGCCAGATCGACCGGGCCCAACCAGGTGGATGGGGCAATGATCTACGACGTTGCGTCGCGCTTCGGCCAGACCGTGAATCCCATGCTCCAGCAACTCTCCGGGGTTTGGCAGCAGGGGGGCCAGGCGGCGGCTTCCGGCGCGGGAGTTGCGCCTGCCGCCGGCGGCTCCACTCCGGTTGCGAGCCCCACCCCAGCGGCCGGCGCGACGCCCGCGTCGTCCGTTCCACTTCACCCCGTCACCGCGCCGGATAACTCGGCAAGCCTCTCAGTCCCCAACGGGTGGACGGTGGATCCCCAAAGCAGCCATGGCGCCATCATCGTGCGCGGTCCGAACGGCGAGCAGGTGGGTCTTGAGATGAACCGCGGCGGTATCGATCCCACCAACCCCTTCCGGGCCAGGAGTGATGCGCACGGCCAACTCGAAGGACCCGGAACCGTGGTCTATGCCTTCCGCGGCGATCTGACCAAGGAGTTCGTCAACGTCTTCCAGGCATGGCGACAGGCAGGCGGCCAGGGCCCGGCCAAGATCCAGGTGGACAAAATCCAGGAGATGCCTGAGCCTCAGGGCATCCACGGTGTGATGGCCAGCGGGCAGATGGATCCAGACGGCAAGGGAATGCAGTTCTTCAGCGACCTCATGACCGTGAGCGATCCGACGCGCGATTACGGCTCATATTCCGTGACTCTCAGCCATGCCCTGCTGCCCCTTGCCATCGCCGACAAGGAGAAGCCAATGCTGAACTCGATCATCGGTACCTATAAACCGAACATGCAGGTGGTAAACGCTGAGAACGGGAAGCTGATTCAGCAGAAGCAGCAGTCGGACCAGCAGATACTGGCGGCGGCCCAGGCGAGGGTGAACCAGATCAAGCAGATCGGCGCGCAGGCCACCGCGCGGATGAACGCGACCGAGGCCGCCAACGACGCCCAGCATGCCTCCTGGAACGCCGGCCAGACCGCCAATGCCCAGAACGGCCAGGGCTTCAGCAACTACCTGCTCGATCAGTCGGTCGTCCAGAATAACTCTACCGGCGCTCATGGCACGCTTTGGAACAACGCCGCCGAAGGCCTGGTGCAGTCCAATCCCGGCAAGTACTCTTACGTCACCAACCCCAACCTTATTCCGGGAACGGATTTCTGATCTTCCCGCTGCCGCCGCCCGCCTGGCGCGAAGCTCCAGAGCGGGCGGCGCAGACCCCACGAGCCACGAATGAGGGTGCCCCAGGTCCCTCGCATTTGGGGACCTGGGAGACCACGATCGGCTTCCGTCATCGAGAGCTATACCGATTCCGTCATGGGCGTGGGGATAATCGAGAGCAGTGCTTTCAGCAGCCTCTCTACGGCCTGCTCGACGTGGAAACCAAAGAACTTTCCGGTACGCCTACCAGACACGCAACGGCTTCGTCCTCGGCGGCCTTCACGAGCAGAACATGCGCCTGCTTATCGACTCCTGCTGTCATAGACCAACCTCCCGCCACGGACGATTTTGTAGTAGACGCTGTTAGGAGAGGAGAGAAACTCCGAGACGTATCCCTCCCGGAGATGGTGCGGTGGGAAACCCTGTCCGCGACTTATAGCAATCTCCTGCCTCACACCCCCACCGGGAACGGTTTGGGGCTGGACTCGTCGGTGTTGGCCGCTGTGCCCGTGCGCCAGCGCTCGAAGCGCCCCTGCAGCAGGCTCATCAGCCCCGTGTACCAGTAGCCAATAACGAACAAGATCAGGAATGGCGCGGTGAAGTAGTTATGGTTCGAGAAGGTGTAGAGAATCGCCGCAAAGAAATAGAAGCCGAGGAGGATCTCGATCCAGGGGGCCAGCACCAGGCGCTTGCGATACTTGGCGGCCTGAGACTTTTCGCCCTTTTTGGCCACGCGGTACTTGGGGGTGCGCACAAAGGCGCTCTTGATGCCGAACAGCGCCTCCATCACCGCGACGGTGTTGGTGACAGTCAGGCCGATGCCCAGCGCCATCAGGAAGGGCAGATAGAGGAAGGTCTTCATCCAGGTCTTGGAGAAGAGCTCTCGCTGGCTCATGAGGTAAAAGACGGCGATCGAGAAGCTGGAGGCGGTGAACAGCGGCACGTCGATCAGCAGCATCTGGAACCAGCCCTGGTAGAAACGGCAGATCATGGCCGGGATCAGCGCCGCCGACATAATGACCATCAGCGGATAACTCAAATTGGCCGTGAGGTGGTAGACCGCCTCGACCTTGATGCGCCGCGGCACATCGGAGCGAAAGATCTTGGGCAGCATCTTGATGCTGGTCTGGATGAGGCCCTTGGCCCAGCGCGCCTGCTGCGTCTTGAAGGCGGTCATCTCGATGGGCAGCTCCGAGGGGCACTCCACCTCGGGCAGGTACTTGAACTTCCAGCCGGCCAGTTGCGACCGGTAGCTGAGGTCGGTATCTTCGGTGAGCGTGTCGTGCTGCCAGCCGCCGCCGTCGGCAATGGCCTGGATGCGCCACATGCCGGCGGTGCCGTTGAAGTTGAAGTAGTCGCCGGAGCGTACGCGCGCGCCGTGCTCCAGCACAAAGTGGCCGTCCAGCAGAATAGCCTCGATCTGGGTCAGCATGCTGTAGTCGCGGTTCATGTGCGTCCAGCGCGTCTGCACCATGCCGATCTCCGGCTCGGCAAAGTGGTGGATGACCTTCATCAGCCAGTCGGGCGGGGGCACAAAATCGGCGTCGAAGATGGCCACGAACTCGCCCTTGGCGATTTTGAGGCCTGCGTCCAGCGCCCCGGCCTTGTAGCCGTGACGGTTTGTGCGGTGAATGTAGGCAATGGGATAGCCCAGGGCCGCATAGCGCTCGACAATGGCGGAGGCCACCTGCCGGGTCTCGTCCGTCGAGTCGTCCAGCACCTGGATTTCAAGCTTCTCGCGCGGGTACTCCATGGCGCAGACCGCCTCGATCAGCCGGTCGATGACGAACTGCTCGTTGAAGATAGGCAGTTGCACGGTCACCCGCGGCAGCTCCTCGAAGTGCCTTGGCGGATCGGGATGGTAGTTCTTGCGGTACTTGAAGTACAGGTAGCACATGGTGTAGCGGTGCAGACCGTAGATCGACAGAACGATCATCACCGCAAAGTAGGGCAGCAGCACCGCCGCATCAAAAAGGTTCCAGTGGTAAAGTCCCTTGAAGGTCTGGTCCGTCGTCTGCATCGCCTTCAGGTAGTGGCGCAGGCCGTTCTGGGGCGCAAACATGAGGTATGCGGCCGCCCGCGACGCCAGTCCTCCAAGCCGGACCTGGAGCAGATCGGCGACGGGATCGAGACGGTTCATAAGCGCGGCAAACAGGGCGAGCCTCCACGACCGGGATACCGGCAATTGTAGTCGACGGGGGTGCGGCTGGCGCAGCCGGCAGCGGCTCAACACCGCCCGCGTGAGTGCCCGGACGAGTCCGGGTCGATGTCCACCCCCACAGGCGCAGATTTCGAGATTGGAGAGAAAATGCACAGGCGGAAGGCGTACATTAGGCGAAGGGGGGAAAGGAAAGAAAGATGCTGGCTTTGATTGCGGGGACGGTCGCTGCTTTCTTGGGGGGGATTCTTCTGGGATTCTGGCGGGGAACTAGGTCTGCCAAGCCAGAGAAGTTCCAACTGGAGCGGCTCGCCAAGGAGCGGGCGGATGAGTTGACCGCTGTGCGCGCAGAGCTGGGGCGGACGCAGGCCGAGTCGGCACAAAGGGCGGGGTTTGAATCGCTGGCAGCCGAGCGGGAAAAGGCCGTGGGGTTGTTGACCATCGAACGCGATGGATTGCGTCAGGAACTGAGAGCCGAATCCGATGTTGTGGGCGTCCAAGGGAGGCGCATCGCTGAGTTGACTGCCGAACTGGAAGGCGAGCGCAAGAGCCTGGCTGAAAAGCTGGCGTTGCTTGATGCCGCCAAGCAGGCGCTGGCCAATCAGTTTGAGGCCTTGGCTGGCGAGATTCTGGAGAAGAAATCTAAGAGCTTTTCC
>JBEKCX010000292.1:0-4060 GCA_050014655.1 Occallatibacter sp.
CGGCTCGATCCGATCAAGCGAAAAGGCGGCATAAAAGCCCGAAGACTCATCGCTGCCACCTCGGATGCCTATCGCGCCGAACTCCTCGGACTCAGATGATGTTCATGCGATTGCCCTGCCCGGCAGCCGGCAACGCGGCACAGGACAGGCGGCTTCCTGTATCCTTGCACGTGAACTTGAGCGCGCGCCGGCGAAAGGACGTGCGGCACAAACCCTCGCGGGCAATTCGGCGGCCGGCAATGGCCGTTGCGATTCAGTTTGAGAGCGGACGAAAGAGAAAGAAACTCGGAGTAGAAGAAAGATGCCGACATCGAGGCGGGATTTTCTGAAGACGACGGCAATTGCGGGCGCAACCGTAGCGATGGAGGGTCTGCCGGCCTGGGCAAAGCCCTTGGGAACGCCAACGGCGCAAGCCTCGGCGGCGGCCAACGCCGGAAGCGAGTCCGCAATGGAATACACGCGCGGAGTCGGCATCTATCCTGGCGCGCCCCGTGAAGACTTCAGTCCGGAGCTGGTTGCCGACAATACCACCTACCGCAATCTCGCGCTGCTGCGTCCCGCCTATCACTCCAGCAGCTACGACTACAATCTGACGGCGCAACTGGTGACCGACGGCATCCGCGAGACGCGCCAGCCGGAGTGGATTGCGATCTCCGACGGATTTCGCGGCGTGCTTCCCAAGGAAGAGCGCGAGATTCCCGTCGATCATTTTCCCACCAACGCGATCGATCTGCGCGGGTTGCGCCCGTCCATCGAAATCAAGCTCGGCGGCGGCGAGATCGCGCCGGAGATCGACCGCGTGGAGCTGGTTCTCCTTGCTCCGCCGCAGGCTTCGCCGCAGTCGCTCAAGTTCACCGTGTCGGTCTCCGCCGACGGCCGCGCGTGGCAGGAGGCGGGCAGCGTGGCGGCGCCACAGCCGGCATCGACGGCCGGATATCCGCCCGGCATCTCCGCGCAGGGCCAGCTCTTCACACCTTCGATTCCGCTCAGCTCAGTCAGCCGCAGCCGCTTCTACCGCGTGGAGTGCGCCGCGCAAGCTGCCGGTGGGAATCCGATGCAGGCCTTCGGCATGACCTGGCGGCTCGGCCAGGTGGCCTTCTTTCGCGGCCGGCAGCGCGTGGAGATCGGCGGCCCGTACAGCTTCACCAGCGCCTGGATGAGCGCCGGGATCGATGAAGAATGGGTCTACGTCGATCTGGGCGCGCGTTGCGTCTTCGACCGCGTCGCACTGTACTGGATTGCGCGCGCAGCTGAGGGCTCGGTGCAGGTCTCAGACGATGCGAACAACTGGCGCGATCTTGCCGCCCTTCCCGCCGGAGCCGGGCTGGTGGACGACCTGAAGCTGACGCAGCCCGCGCAGGGCCGCTACGTGCGCGTGCTGATGACGCGCCCCACCTCGCCCGACGGCTACATCCTGAGCGAGATCGAGGTCTATGGACGCGGCGGATTAGTCGCCCGGCCGAAGGAAGCTCCCGCGGCCGGAGCCGATGGTCGTCTGGACCTGAGCGGAGGCGCGTGGCGCTTGCAGCGGTCGAACCTGGTGAATGCTCCGGGAGAAGCGCTCTCGCAGTCGGGTTTTCAGGATTCTGAATGGCTGGTGGCGACCGTGCCCGGCACCGTGCTCACGTCGTACCTGAATGTGGGCGCCATTCCCGACCCGAACTTCGGAGAAAACCAGCTCTACGTCTCCGATTCCTACTTCTACTCTGACTTCTGGTATCGCACGGAGTTCACCGCGCCGGCCGTAACCGCAAGGCAGGCCGCTTGGCTGAACTTCGACGGCATCAACTGGAAGGCCGAGGTCTTTCTCAACGGCGAGAAGCTTGGCCGCATCGAAGGCGGTTTCATGCGCGGCCGTTTCGACGTGACCGGCAAGCTTCTTGCGGGCCGCCTCAACGCCCTTGCGGTGCGCATCGAGAAGAATGCCACGCCGGGAAGCGTTCATCAGAAGACCTTCCAGAGCGCGGGCAAGAATGGCGGAGGACTGGGCGCCGACGACCCCACGTACCACGCTTCGGCCGGCTGGGACTGGATTCCGACCATCCGCGGACGCAATACCGGCATCTGGGGCGCCGTCTACCTCACGGTAACCGGAGCGGTCACCATCGAAGATCCGTTTGTCTCGGCAACGCTGCCTCTGCCGGAGACCTCCAGCGCCGACGTGAGCATCCAGCTCGATCTGCAAAACCACCATTCCAGGCCGTTAAACGGCACACTGCGCGGGCGCTTCGGCGAGGTGCGCTTCGAGCAGCGCGTGACGCTGCCGGGTCTGGCTCGCAAAACCGTCAGCCTCAGCGCCGCGACCAATCCGCAACTGCGGCTGAAGGATCCGAAGCTGTGGTGGCCGGTCGGATACGGAGACCCACATCTCTACGATGTGGAACTGGTCTTTGAGGCCGCCCACGGCGAGACGCTGGACAGCAAGGCCTTCAAGTTCGGGGTGCGCCAGATGACGTATAGCGAAGAGGGCGGCGTGCTGAAGATGTGGATCAACGGCCGGCGCTTCGTGGCTCGTGGCGGCAACTGGGGCTTCAGCGAGTCCATGCTCCGCTACCGCGCCCGCGAGTACGATGCCGCCCTGCGCTACCACCGCGAGATGAACTTCACCATGATCCGCAACTGGGTCGGTCAGGTTGGCGACGATGCGTTCTATGAGGCCTGCGACCGGCATGGGGTCATGGTCTGGCAGGACTTCTGGCTCGCCAATCCTTGGGACGGCCCGGAGCCGGAAGACAACCCGATGTTTTTGAGCAATGTGAAGGACCTGGTGCTGCGCATCCGCAACCATGCCTCCGTGGGCCTATACTGCGGGCGCAACGAGGGGTTTCCGCCCAAGCCTCTGGAGGATGGCATCCGCAAATCTCTGGCGGAGCTGCATCCTGGGCTGCACTACATTCCCAGCTCCGCCAACAACGTGGTCGGAGGCGGCGGGCCGTACCAGGCCATGCCTCTCGACTTCTACTTCCGTATGGTTGACCCCAAGCTCCACAGCGAGATCGGCATGCCGACGATTCCGCCCATCGAAAGCGTGCGCGCCATGATGCCGGAGAGCGCCATGTGGCCGCAAGGGCTGGAATGGGGTCTGCACGACTTCACTCTTGCGGGCGCGCAGGGCGGCGCGGGCTTCCGCGCGGCCATCGATAATGGCTTCGGCGGCGCAACCAGCCTGGAAGAGTGGATTGATCTGGCGCAGTTTCTCTGTTACGACGGCTATCGCGCCATGTTCGAGGCGCAGAGCCGCCATCGCATGGGAGTGCTGCTGTGGATGAGCCATCCCTGCTGGCCGTCCTTCGTGTGGCAGACGTACGATCATTACTTTGAGCCAACCTCTGCGTATTTCGGCTGCAAGAAGGGCTCGGAGCCGCTCCACATTCAGTGGAACCGCGACAGCGAGACCATCGAAGTGGTGAATTACAGCGCGGGCAACGTAACCGGACTGACGGCGAAGGTGGAGATCCTGAATATGGACGGAACTCGGATGGCCCTGAAGTCCGCCAAGCTGGACAGCGCTGAAGACAGCACTTCGTCCTGCATTGCGATGGAGTACCCGGCGGGACTGACGCCGGTGCACTTTCTCCGCCTCACGCTCACGCGCGACTCAGAGACGGTTTCAACAAACTTCTACCTGCGCGGGCTGCAAGAGGGCAACTACCGCGCGATTCGCGAACTGCCCAAGCCGCAGGTGCAAGCGGCGACTACCGCCGAGCTGCAGGGCGGCCGCTGGCAACTGACAACGCATCTCCACAACACCGCCGCCTGGCCTGCGCTGATGGTCCGGCTCAAGGCCGTGCGCGAAAAGAGCGGCGACCGCATCCTGCCGGCTATCTACTCCGATAATTATGTTGCGCTGATGCCGGGCGAAAGCCGCACCATCGTGACCGAGGTGAACGAGGCCGACGCGCGCGGCGAGAAGCCCGCGATCGTGGTGGCGGGATAGGACCGGAAGGCCGCGATGCGAACGCGATAGTGTTGCCGCGTTTGCAAACCACAAACCCGCTGGGCGAGCCCCAACCCCGCCCGGCCCTCTGCTGAGAAAGCCGACACGGTGTCCGCCATGATG
>JBEKCX010000293.1:0-3999 GCA_050014655.1 Occallatibacter sp.
ACCGCGCGCGCAAGGTTTGCGGTCAACCTGAGATTTGCACGTCTGGCACACGGGTTCTCACAAGAGGAACTCGCTGCGCGTGCTGGCTTGCATCGGAACTATATCGGGAGCGTGGAGAGAAACGAAAAGAACATCTCGATTGACAGCATGGAGCGACTTGCGGTCGTCCTGGGGGTTGATGTCGTGGACCTGTTGGCGCGGGAGCGAGCATGAGGCCGCATCCCGATCATGTGAAGCTACGCGCCCTCCTGCCCAGCATCCGAAAGCTCCAGCGGCTCGCTTCCGCACATGGGATCGACGACATATTTCAGGATAATGGCGGCAAGATCCTCCAAATCGTTCTGTATACGGGCCTTAAGATTCTGCCGGGGCGTGAGGGCAACGACGCTCGGGACGAGAACGGCCGCGAATACGAATTGAAATCGGTGAATATTCATCTCACGCAGAGCTTTTCAACCCACCACCACATGAATCCGCATATCATTGGAAAATACAGGCAAGTGGACTGGGTATTTGCCGTCTACGACGGAATCGAACTGGCCGAGATCTATCTTTTGACTCCAGAGCAAATTGAGCCCTACTTCACAAGATGGGCCAAGAAGTGGGCCGACGACGGCAATAAGGACATCAACAACCCCAAGATTCCGTTGAAGTTCGTGCGCGAGACGGGGAAATGTATCTATAGGGCTGCCGAATCCACTTGATCCATTCCCTTATCGCCAGTCATCAAGAGCGTTGGTCAGGCCCTGGTTCGTGACGGCGTCGAAGCCGCTGTGCTTCTTGATGAAGATCTCGGAGAAAGCGCGGTCCTGGCGAAGCAGGACAGCCTGCAGGCGGACCATCTCAAGCAGCGCCAGGAACATGGCCACCAGGGCGCGCTCCGAGCGGGTGTGGCGGAGCAGGCGGCGCAGAGCCACCGGCTTGTCTTCCATGGCCAGGCGCCGGGCCAGGAACTGAATCATCTGGCCGACGGTAACCGAATCCTCCTCCACGTCGAGAACGGGCCGGTTGCGGGCGCGCTCCAGAATGTCGCGGAAGATGCGCACCAGATCGACCGTGTCGGCGGCGATCTCCGGCTCGGCGGCTTCATCCTCCTGGAACTCGCGGAAGCCGGGGTTGGTCCAGGTGGCGGCCTCTAGCATCTGCTTCTGCTGGAGCATCTGGGCGGCGCTCTTGAAGCGCTCGTGCTCCAGCAACCGCTCGACCAGCTCGCGGCGGGGGTCCTCGGCGGCCTCGTCGGGGCCGGCGGTGGTGCGCGGCAGCAGCATTTTGCTCTTGATGTGGATGAGCAGCGAGGCGGTGTAGATGAACTCGCCGGCTACATCCACGTCGCTGGCCTTGAGCTGGTTCACGTAGGCCAGGAATTGGGCCGTGATCTTGGCGATGGGAATGTCGTAGATGTCGATGTCCTGCTTGCGGATCAGGTCCAGCAGCAGATCGAGTGGGCCGTCATAGACCTGGCCCACGATCACCGAGAAAGGAGACTCCTCGGCGGCATCGTCCAGCTTCTTCTGGCGGACCGAGGACTTGGCGGCCTTCTCGCCGGCCTCCTGTTGGGATGCAGGCTGGCCAGTGAGGACGAGCGGGGGCGTGGCGTCGGCGCCGGCCAGGACGACCGGCCTGACGGCGTCGGCATCCGGAATGGAGGAGCGATCCGTCAATGCCTGTTTAGCCTCCCGAGAATCTTCGCTTCTGTCCAAAGCCTAATCCTCTTGCTACGGTACAAGCTCTCCACGCCAGGATAACGTCCGATGCCGATCGAATGCCGCCCAAGGCGGCCTCTAGCTTGCGGCGTAGTCGGAGCGATAGGGCGCAAAAACGTCGAGGACTTCTGTCGCCCGGTCGGTTCGGGCCTGGTGCTGGATGCCGCCGGCCACCAGGATGCTGTCTCCGGCGGAGAGCGTGTGAGTTCGGTCCCTGACGGTGAGCTGGATTGCGCCTGAGACCACGTAAATCAACTGCTCATGGGGATGGCTGTGCGCCGCGCCGGCCCATCCCGGCTCGATCTTGTGCCTGACCAGCATGATTCCCTGGCTGTAGGACATCACCTGCCGCCTGAGGCCCGGCTCGGGGCTGGTCATGCTGCTATCGGCGGATTTGACGACTTGATTGGCGGCGGACATCGTGTTTCTCCTGCAATCCGGCGCGGGTTGGCACTCGCCTGGAACTCGGCTGGATCAGCCCTCCCCTTTTGCTTGAGCTTCGATGGGACGTACCGACCATTCTACTTGTCCGGCCGGACTATTTGGCGGCCGGAGCGGCCGGGGTCAAGCGCATGGCGGCGCGCACCTCTTGCATGGTCAGTTCGGCGCGGTGGCGGGCGCGGCTGGAACCGTCTTCCAGTATCTCCATCACCCGCGCCTCGGAGAAGCCGGCGCGGCGAGTCTGGATCGGTTCCAGAACCTGGACCAGGGCATTCGCGACCCAGCTCTTGCACTCGATGCAGCCGATCCCGGCCGAGCGGCATCCTTCATAAACCTTGGCCAGCGTCTCCGGCGTTGAGAACACTTTGTGCAGATCGCCGACCGGGCACTTGTCGGGGTCGCCGGCGTCGGTGCGGCGAATGCGAGCCGGGTCGGTGACCATGGTCTTGAGCTTCTGGCGGACCACCGGCTCCGGGTCGGTCATCAGGATGGTGTTGCCGTAGCTCTTGGACATCTTGCGGCCGTCGGTGCCGGGCAGCTTGGGCGAGGGGGTGAGAAGGACTTTCGGCTCGGGCAGAACCTCCTTGCCGTCGGGCTTGTAGAACTGGTTGAAGCGCCGCGCCACCTCGCGCGTTAGCTCGACGTGGGCCTGCTGGTCCTGCCCCACGGGAACAAAATCGGGCTGGTAAAGCAGAATGTCCGACGCCATCAGCACCGGGTAGCCCAGGAATCCGAAGGTGGTCAGGTCCTTGCTGGCGAGGTTCTCCTGCATCTCCTTGTAGCTGGGCACGCGCTCCAGCCAGCCGAGGGGCGTAATCATCCCCAGCAGCAGGGGGAGTTCGTAATGCTGCTCCACCCAGCTCTGCACGAAGATGGTACACCGCTTCGGATCGAGGCCGGCGGCCAGGAAGTCCAGCGCCACCTCAAGCGTGCTGGGCGCAATGTTTGACGTATCGGCGTAGTCGGTGGTCAGCGCGTGCAGATCGGCGATGAAGAAGTAGCACTCGTACTGGTCCTGCAGCCTGACCCAGTTGGCCAGCGCGCCCATGTAGTTGCCCAGATGGAGCTTGCCGGTGGGGCGCATGCCGCTGAGGACGCGGGGACGGGAGAGCGAGATTGCGGGTTCGGGCATTTTGCTTATCGATTCCGGGGTGGTGCTGGAGATGAGGCCGTCTTTCAGAAGATGCTGAAGGGGCTCATTCCATTGTAGCGGGCAGGGGGCGGCTCCTTGGGGGCGCGGGCCAACCGGTCTCTGGGGCAGTCGCATCTAGGATCGCTCCTGCACGGCAAAAGTGTGAACATCGCACAAAAAATTGAACTCATGAGCTTTGTAAAAGGGCCCAACTTCAGAGGCTGCGGAAAAACTCGTCACTGTTTTTCTGTGTGGAGTTGATTGCCGCTCTCGACGGGGGTATTCGTTTTACCTGAGGAGCGATGAAACGAGCGCGCGTTGTCCTTGTTAACTATATTTATTATGTGCAACTTGCATTGACTTTGCGGGCATTCTATTGGTCCAATGAAGCATGCGTGGAGAAGACCAGAAACAGGCGGCGATGTAGAGTTACGTAACTCTTGTCCAGCGGATTCCTGCCGACCATCCGGCGCGGCAGATTCGCGCTTTGGCCGACCGGGCGCTGGAGCGTTTGGACGCCGAAGTGAGATTACCCCCGGCAGAGCCGGGGGCTTCTTTGTGTGAGCCGCTCGAAGCGGCTTGAGCGGGGTCGCTTACGCGACCCCGGTTGATTGGAGCCACCTTGTCGGTGGCAGGTCATTTCCGCATGTTCAGTTGGTCGAGCCTTTTATCCTCTTGCTCCTGGTTGCGAATGTAGTCCCGAATGGTCGCCTCGTCCCGGCC
>JBEKCX010000294.1:0-3977 GCA_050014655.1 Occallatibacter sp.
ATCGGGGACCAACTGGCCTTGCGGCGCGGAGGCCAGCCGCCGCCCCGCCGCCTGCCTGCGGAGTTCCCAGTTGGCCCACCCCGCCCACGCAAAGACGGCCAGAATGAACAGAACGGCGGTGATAACCAAGGTGTTGCGCTTCACGGGGATTCGCCTCTCAGCATTATTGTACGAGCAGTTGGGGGTAACACATCTTTGTGTCATCCTGAGCGAGCGAAGCGAGTCGAAGGACCTGCGGTTTGTATTTCTGGCGAAGGGATGGGAAACCGCGAACCCTTGTGTCTGCCCCACCGCTGCCGCCCAAAGCTGTTACCATCAAAAGCCGATGAACCAGCCCAACCCAAGGGACCCTGAACCGGGCCGGCTCGACCCTGCGGCCTTCAAGCCGGCTGAACTGGTGCGCACCGAAGCGGCAGCGCTCGAAGCCCTTGCCGCGCGTCTTGAAGGCTCCATGGCCGAACCCTTCGCCCGCGCCGTCGAGATGATCCTTCGCTGCGGCCAGGAGCGGGGCCGCGTTGTGGTTACCGGCATGGGCAAGAGCGGCATCATCGCCCAGAAAATTGCCGCCACGCTCAGCTCCACCGGCTCGCCGGCGCTGTTTCTGCACCCCGCCGAAGCCGTCCACGGAGACCTGGGCGTGCTGCTGCCCGGCGACGTGGTGGTCGCGCTCTCGGCCAGCGGCGAGACTGAAGAGATTCTGCGCCTGCTGGCTACGCTCAAGCGCAAGGGCGACGCGCTGGTCAGCTTCTGCTGCAATCTGAACTCGACCCTGGCCGCGGCGAGCGACGTGGTCCTGGACTGCGGCGTGGAGCGCGAGGCCTGCGGGCTGAATCTTGCGCCTACCGCCTCGACGACCACCATGCTGGCGCTGGGCGACGCGCTGGCCGTCGCCGTCAGCCTGCGCAAGGGCTTCCGCGCGGAGGATTTTGCCGAGCTTCACCCCGGCGGCAAGCTGGGCAAGCGCCTGGCCAAGGTGCGCGACCTGATGCACACCGGCGACGCCATTCCCGTCGTCACTCCCACCACGTCCATGACCGACGTAATCTACGAGATGTCGAGCAAGAAACTGGGCATCACGACGGTGCAGGAGCAGGGCCGGCTGCGCGGCGTCATCAGCGACGGCGACCTGCGCCGCTTGCTCGAGCGCGAAGGCGGCGCTGCGCTCAGCCGCTCGGCGGGCGAGGCGATGAACCCCCATCCGCGCACCATCGCCGCCGGCGAACTCGCCGCCACGGCGCTGGCGATTCTCGAAGAGCGCAAGATCACCTCGCTGGTGGTGGTGGACGCCAATCAGACCGTAGAAGGCGTCCTGCATCTGCACGATCTGTGGGGCGTGGAGCTGATTTAACCCACAGGCGGCAGGTAGCTCCAGGAGAATCGACGAGCCATGAAAGATGAGCACAGCTTTGATCGGATTCGGGAAGATGTTGAGGAGAGGCAGAGGGCGATTCTCTGGGAGGATGCGCGGAAAGGTGGGAGAAGCGTAGATGCGTTCCTCTGGAAAGGGGATCCGAAAGCGAAACCGGCTCAACGAATTGGCCTTGTTTTATTCGCTCTCACATTTCCGATCCTTTCTATAGTTTTCGCATCTATTCCTTTCCAGAAGAAGTTCGAGAATGGGTGGAGCATCGAGTTCTTCATGGCTTTGCTGCTGTTCCTGGTTTCAATGCGCCTCCTCCGCAATGCCTTTCTTCGGCCACCTAAACATCGCGGCAGCGATGAGCCAACTCGTTAAGGCGGCTCCACTCCCGGAACATTTAGAATAGAGACTGCCTCAATTCTTCCCTGCGTCCGCCGCAAAACCAGGGTCCCCAGCGACAGGTCTTCGTCGCCGGGGTGGTAGGCGGACGGGAAAGCGCGCACTCATCTCTATGCATCGCTGGTCAAAGCTCTTCATTCCCACCCTTCGCGAGGCCCCGGCAGACGCCGAAGTGGCCAGCCACAAGTTCCTGCTCCGCTCCGGCTACATTCGTCAGCTTGGCGCGGGCATCTACAACTACCTCTTTCTGGGCCAGCGCTCGATCAACAAGATCATCGGCATTGTGCGCGAGGAGATGGACAAGATCGGCCAGGAGTTCTACCTGCCGGCGCTGCTGCCCAAGGAGCCCTGGGTCGAGAGCGGCCGCTGGACGGGCATGGGCGACAACATGTTCCGGCTCAAGGACCGCAAGGGCGCGGACCTCTGCCTGGGGATGACCCACGAAGAGATTATGACCACGATCGCGCGCAGCGAGCTGCGCAGCTACAAGCAGTTGCCGCAGATCTGGTACCAGATTCAGACCAAGTTCCGCGACGAGCCGCGCCCCAAGTCGGGCCTGCTGCGCGTGCGCCAGTTCATCATGAAGGACGCTTATTCCTTCGACATGGATAAGGCCGGCCTGGACAGGAGCTTCGAGCTGCACGACGCCGTCTATCGCAGGATCTTCACCCGCTGCGGCCTCAAGTTCGTTGCTGTCGAGGCAGATTCCGGCTCCATGGGCGGCTCGCAATCGCAGGAGTTCATGGTCTACACCGACGCCGGTGAGGACCTGATCGCAAGCTGTCCGGTCTGCGGGTACGCGGCAAATCTGGAGAAGGCGACTTCGATTCCGGAGCCGGTGGCCGAGCTGGAACCTACGGCAGACAAACCGGAAGAAATCCACACTCCCGGCATGGGCGCGATTGCCGACATTGCTGCCTTCCTCAAGATGTCCCCCGCCAACGACATCAAGTGCGTGGGCTATATGGCAATTTGGCCACCTCAAGTTATCAAGAATAGCGGAAGTGATCCATATCTAGCCCAATTTCATTATCCGACTCCAATTGCTGTATTCTTGCGCGGCGATCATCAAGTCAATGAAGCAAAACTTGGAGCGTTTTTCCCTAGCGCAGAATTGCGCATGATGACTCAAGACGAAGCTCTTAAAGTCTTCGGTGGACCTGTAGGCTTTTTGGGGCCAATCAACTTGAAACCATCAAAGGATTTGGTAACCCTTGATCCCGATTTGATTCCTGTGATTATCGACAAAACTCTCGAAGGCCGCAAGAACATGGTCGCAGGCGCAAACAAGCTCGACTACCATCTGCGCAACGTCACGCCGGGCCGCGATTTCACCTGGACCCTCACCGCCGACATTCGCAGCGTGAACGAGGGCGAGGGCTGCCCGCGGGAAGGCTGCGCCGGCTCTCTCGCCGTCGGCAAAGCCGTCGAGATCGGCCACATCTTCAAGCTGGGCTACAAGTACTCGGAGTCGATGGGCGCGCGCGTGCTGGACGAGAACGGCAAGGAGGTCACGCCCATCATGGGCAGCTACGGCATCGGCATCGAGCGAATCTTGACTGCATCGATCGAGCAAGCGAACGACAAGAATGGCTTCTGGCTGCCGGCCTCGATCGCCCCTTTCACCGTAGTGGTTACGGTGACCAACGCCTCCGATGCGGCGCTGGCCGAAGCCGGCGAGAAGCTGGCCGCGGAGCTTGAAGCCGCAGGCCTGGACGTGCTGCTCGACGACCGCGACGAGCGCGCCGGCGTCAAATTCAAAGATGCGGATCTGGTGGGCATTCCTTATCGCATCAACGTGGGCAGGAAGGCCGCCGGCGGATTTGTCGAACTGGTGACGCGAGCCACGGCAACCAGCGTGGATGTGGCGTTGCAGGGTGTGGTCGCGTCGGTGAAGGCAGCTCCTAGCCTCTAGCTGCTAGCTTCTAGCTCATCCTGCAAGAACGCGCGGCATGGGCTTTCGGCGAAGGCCTGCACCGGCACGGAAAGGCTAAAAGCCAATAGCTAACGGCTAGAAGCTCGGCAAGGGAATAGCGATGGCAGCGATAGCGGTGGTAATCAGATGGCGAAGGCCCAGAGGAAAGCGTCACTGGGCAAAGCTGCTGCTGCGCATGGGGCTGTTGACTGTTGCGGTTGGCGTACTGGCAGTCTTTGCCGTCTTCGGTTATTACTACGTCACGTACCGGCACGTAGTGGACGAGCGGCTCAAACAGCCCAT
>JBEKCX010000295.1:0-3975 GCA_050014655.1 Occallatibacter sp.
TTCGGACTGCCGCGTCAGCCGGTGCAGCAAAATCTGAAACGCCGAGAGCAGCGATACGTATAGTGTGCAGCCCAGCCGGGAGCTGGCCTTCTTGAGTTCCGCAGTTAGCTCAGCGCCCAGCGACGCGTGCAGCGTCGAGCCGTTGTAAGTCTTCACCACCGGGCGCGGCCGATCCACCGGCAGGTCCAGCACCGGCGCGCGGCCCGCGAAGTGATCCACCCAGTAGCGTTCGTTCTCGGCATACGCGCCTGCCTTCGCCTCCTCCCGTTCCTTCAGCGCATAGCTGCTGAAGGGCATCAGCGGAGCCAGCGCCGGCTGCGACTTGGTCTTTGCCGCGCTGTAGATTCTGCCCATATCCTCCAGAAGCTGATTCGACGACCACCCATCCAGCACAATATGGTGGCCGGTCAGCAGGAGCACGAGTTCATCGGGCGCGGTGCGGAAGAGCGTTGCGCGCAGCAGCGGGCCATTGGAGAGATCGAAAGGCGTGCATCCTTCTTCCGCGATCCTGGCGTCGAGGAATGCCCCGCGTTCCGGGGCGGCCAGGGCGCTCAGGTCGGCGAACGGAATCTGGCCGGTAAAGGCGGGCGCGATCCTAATGCATTCCTCGTTGGGATCGACCGTCGAACGAAGAGCGTCGTGCCGGGCGATGGCGGCTTCGAGTGCCTCGCGCACCTCATCCTCGCTGGCTGTTCCGCGCAGGCGAAGCGTCAGCGATTCGTTGAAGGCGCAGTTGGCATCGTTGCCACGCGCGGCGGCAAGCCAAATCTCACGCTGCGCCTCGGTCATCGGCGCCTGGGTTGGCGCCTTGTAGTCTGGAGATTTGGCGCGTGCGTCCGGATGCAGCTCAAGCGCGGCGGTCGCGGTCGCGACCGGCTCGTGCACGGCCGGCTGGGAAACCTCCTGCGCTGCCGGAGCCGGCAGCATTCCACCCTGACGCAGCTCCTGGATCGATTCGCGAAAGCCATCGACCACGCGCGCGAAATCCTCATCGGTGTGCGCGGTGGTAAAGAAGCAAGGGTAACTCTCGAGGACGTGAATGCCCTTCTCGCGCATGTGGTAATACAGCAGGCTGCCGAAGCGCGCCTCCGCGGGCAGGCTAAAGGTGAACCACGCGCCGCAGGGATGCACGCTCGTATCGAGTCCGGCATCGCGGAAACTTGCTTCCACAGCCTGCGCGGCCGAAGCCACCTTGCGGCTCAGCGCTTCCTGCAAGCCTGGTCCTGCTTCCTTCAAATGGAGCAAGACGGCTTTGGCCGCCGCCAGAGCGAGAGGATGGCGCACAAACGTTCCCGCAAAAAACGTCATCCCGACCTCCGGAGCCGAATCGTCCCCGTATTGCCATGCGCCGCCATCGAGCGTGTCCAGATACTCGGCCTTCCCAGCAACCACGCCGATCGGATAGCCGCCGCCGATTACCTTCCCATAGGTGGCCAGATCGGCGCGAATCCCGTAGTACTCCTGCGCCCCGCCTTGAGCCACGCGGAAGCCGGTCACCACCTCGTCGAAGATCAGCGCCGTTCCCGCCTCCGCCGTGATCCTGCGCAGTTCATGCAAAAAGGCACGCGGCTGCACCTCCGGATGGCGGCTCTGCATAGGCTCGACCAGAACCGCGGCGATTTCGCTCGCGTGCGCGCGGATCAACTCCAGAGACTTCTCGGAGCCATACTCCAGCACCATCACATTGTTCGCGCCTCCCGCCATGATGCCGGGAGCGATGGGCGCGGCGCCGTGCGGGGTTGCGCGCAGCAGAACCTCGTCGAAGGTGCCGTGGTAATCGCCGGTGAAGTACACGATCTTGTCGCGCGCGGTCACCGTGCGGGCCACGCGCAGCGCGGCCATCACCGCTTCGGAGCCGGTGTTGCAAAACGCGGCGCGCTCCATGCCCGTCAGTTCGCAGATCAGAGCCGCAACTTCGCCGGCCAAGTAACTCTGGGGGCCGATCTCCACCCCCAGGTCGATCTGCTTGCGCACTGCGTCGGTCACAAACTCCGGTCCGTGGCCGAACATGATGGCGCCGAATCCGTTGACGATGTCGATGTACTCATGACCATCGAGATCCCAGATCCGCGAGCCCTTCGAGCGGTTGGTCACCAACGGATAAACCATCTCTTTCCATAGCGACCGGAAGCCGGCGACGGCGCGTGGATCGGCAAGATGCGGCCTATGCGCCTGCGTATACTCCTTCGACTTTCCCGTGCGCCGCGTGTATCGAGCGACGAGTGCTTGAATGTACTCGCGCTGCGCCTCCGTCAGGCCGTCTTTTGTGCCCGCCTGAACCGGCTTGAAGGGCCCGTGGGTTTTGAATCCGCCGGCTGGCGCGACTTCGACTGGAGCTAGTTCCTTGGCTGCGACAGGCAGCGGGCCCGGCGCTGGCTTCGCAGAGGCCTGGTGCGGTCCGGCGGCAGGCGTCGCGCCGCGCATCGCGGCCAGTTGCTGTTCGAAGAGCTGCGACATGGCTTGCATCTGCGCCCTGAACAGCTCTTCGAGCGGCGAACCTGGAGCGGCGGGCGGCGTCGGCGCGAGAGGTCCAGCGGCCGTTGCGGCCACCGGCGGCTGCGAGACTGGCTGAGGCTGTGGCTGCGCCGCGGGAAAGGCGTCCGCGGGAAGAATCGAATCCAGGCGGTCGGCGAGCGCGCGAATGCTCGAGTACTGTTCGACCATCTGCCGGAAGGTCACCTTCACGCCGAAGCGGCGCTGCACGGCCTGCGTCGCCTGGGTCAGAAAGAGTGAGTCGAAGCCCAGTTCCAGAAAGGAAGTATCGACGGATTCAGGGCCGGTGGCGACCCCGCTGAGCTCTTCAAAGAGGCTTGCCACAAGAGGCTGGAGCCTGAGCCGGCGTTCGGGAGCGGTTCCATTTGTGTTGGTCGGCATGGCGGTTTCTCTCTTAGCTGGGGTTTCAATCTCTTGAGGCGCAGCCGCGGCTTGCTGAGGCAAATGGGCCGGGGCCGAGCGCTGCGGCGGGTCTATCCAGTGCTTCTTGCGCTCAAAGGGGTAAGTGGGCAGCGAGACGCGCTCTCTGCGCTCACGGCTCCAGAAGCGCTTCCAATCCGGCTGAATGCCGGCCGCCCACAGCCGGCCCAGGGCATCCAGCATGGTTTCCGAACCAAGAGCATCGGCGGCGCGTTCGGGCATCGACGCCACGATCGGAGTGGGGCGATTGCCGCGTTGCTGAAGGGCAAGGGTGGTCAGCGTTTGCCCCGGTCCCACCTCAAGCAGTACCGCTCCGGGCAGATCGAGCAGCAGCGCCGCCGCATCTGCGAAGCGCACAGGCTGGCGGCAATGGTCCCTCCAGTAGCGCGGAGAGGTCGCTTCTTCCGGCGTAATCCATGTGCCGGTCACTCCCGACACATAGGGAATCGATGGCGCATGAAGGGCCGTCCGGCGGACCTCATCCTCGAAGGCGTCCAGCATCGGGTCCATCATGGCGGAGTGAAAGGCGTGGGAGGTCCGCAGGCGCTTGTATCCGACAGACTCCAGCTCCAGCCGCTTCTCCAACTCCTCGATGGCATCGACCGGCCCGGATACAACGCACAGAGACGGGCTGTTCAGTCCGGCAATCGACAGCCGCTCGCCCAGAAAGGCCTTGATCCGCTCCTCGCCGAGCCGCACCGAGAGCATCGCTCCGCGCTCCATCTGCTGCATCAGCTGGCCGCGCACAGCCACCAGTCTCAGCCCATCTTCGCGGCTCATCACGCCGGCCAAAACGGCGGCAACAAACTCGCCCAGGCTGTGACCGGTCATGGCCTTGGGTTCGATTCCCCACTCCATCCACAGGCTGGCCATCGCCAGTTCGGTGATGAACAGCGCCGGCTGCGCCAGCCGCGTTTCCATGAGCAATTCGGCGCTTGCTTGGGCATCGGCATCGGCGGGAAAAAGCACCATCCGCAGGTCGAGGTCCAGCATGGGACGCAGAATCTCGGCGCATTCGTCGATCTGCTTTCGATACACGGGCTCTGCCTGGTAGAGTGCGCG
>JBEKCX010000296.1:0-3971 GCA_050014655.1 Occallatibacter sp.
GAAGGCAAGACGGTGATTGCTTTTGTCAAAAGAGAGATTTCCGCGGAAGAGTTGACTCTCGTGCAGTTGACCGCGGAGGGCCGTTCGCCGGTGGTGGAGCGGGTTGCGGCCGTTCCCAGGCCGGCCTTCTGGGGCGCGCGCGTCTTCAAGGACTACAACCTCGACGAGGTGTTTCCCTACCTGAATGAAACCGCGCTCTTCAAGAATCAGTGGCAACTGAAGACCGCGGCGCAGGGCGATTATCTGAGACTGGTCGAAGAGAAATACCGTCCGATTCTGCGCGAGCTAGAGGCGGAGGTGAAGGCGGCGGGCTGGTTTGAGCCCAAGTCGATCATCGGCTTCTATCCCTGCGCCGGAGACCGCGACGATCTGGTCGTCTTCGATCCGGCGGACCCCGAGCGCGAGCTGGAGCGCATCGCGTTTCCGCGCCAGGCGCAGGGCCGCCGGCTTTCGATAGCCGACTTCTTTGAGCCACTGAGTGCAGGCCAGCGCGACGTGGTTGCCTTTTCCATCGTGACCATCGGCGATGAAGCGAGCCGCCAGACGGCAAGGCTGTTCGAGGCGGGCGACTTCACCAAGTATCTTTATCTGCACGGGCTTTCGGTGGAGACCGCCGAAGCGCTGGCCGAGCTGGCGCACAAGCAGGCGCGCGAGTTTCTGGGGATCGCGGGCCAAGACTCGCCGCTCGCCGCCGATCTCTTCCACCAGAAGTACCGCGGTTCGCGCTACTCGTTCGGCTATCCGGCCTGCCCCAATCTTGAAGACCAGGCCAAGATCTTCCGCCTGCTCAAGCCCGAAGAGAACATCGGCGTGCGTCTCACCGAGGGCTTCCATCTGGAGCCGGAGCAGAGCACCAACTGCGTCGTGGTGCATCATCCGCAGGCCAAGTATTTTGTGGTGTGAAAAGACAGGGATCAGGGATCAGGGAGCGTGGGATTGCTCGCCAAGATCGGCCGCGACCAGGCGGCCGACTTTGCCTAACGCAAAGGGATAGGACGAGATCCCAGGTCTCAATCGAGACCTGGAGCACCCGGCGTCAGATGTGTTAATTTCTTAGTTGCAGAAAAGGAGGCTCAATGGACTGTCGACTCCGTCACGCCTCGGTATTACTTTCGCAGGTCTCTCTCTGTTTGTTAGCGTGCGCGCAGTCCAATGGTGGATCAGCAGCGTTGCCGCACGTGGAACATCATGAGGATGCACTTGGTTTGTATGCAATTGTGAGCACTACCAACTATCTGCATTCGCCATTGCTCGAGGCGCTCCTCGCGGTTAACCAGGAATATGGATGGGCTGTAAGCTTTGAGGATGTTCCAACCGTAAATCCGTCCGAGATCGTTGATTCAGAGCCGGAATTGCATCGCAAGCATCCGGAGTTAACGGGAACGAATTTCCCGAATGACGCGCCGTATTCCAGCAAATTCCCTGAAATCGCCCCACGACAGGCGAATATTTCAGCAGTTCTCCAACAAATTGTTGCCGACTATAATGCGACCAACAATCATGGCAAGTTTAAAGTCGTCAGATCGATAAAGGGCAACTTTGCAATTGTTGGCTATGAATATCACGATGCGAGCGGAAAACAAACGCTCTTCGTGTCGCCGTTAGAATGCCTAGTTACTGTGGAAATCAAACCCGCAAACATCTTCGACGCGATGAGGGCAGTAGTCGATTCGGTCAATACTGCGTGCGCGGGCGCCGGCGCTTACAAAATCGACGCGAGAGAGAATGTCCCATATATGTCGTTTGGTCCTATGGAACAGGTATCCGGCTCGTATGTGGCTGTGAGTGCGCGCAATGTCATGATGGACCTTCTGTCTCAACTGCACCAAAGGGCGTACTACTCGATAGTTTTTGCACCGGTGGATAATTACTTCGGTCTCAATACCTGGGGAGCAACTCGCAATGTTGTGGACCAGTCGGGAAAGATACTCCCCAAAACGGTACCTAACCCAGGGATCAGTACGGAAGAATCAGAACAACCTTAGCAGCCTGTGGTGAAAGTCCGGGTTCCCGCGTTGCCCGATCCCGATTGTTTCCACAGCCGTCCTCGAAAGAATTGGGATATGGCGATGGGCGCGCGCAAGGATCGGGAGCGGGCGGGTGGCCGGTGTCCCATGGATAGCAAATACGGGTGCCCCATGTTAGGATTCTCGGCCCTGAGGGAGCACGAACCTCAACGGTCTGGGCCGTGGTCACCGATTTGCAGGGTGGAACACCGGAGAAGGCATCAGACGCGTGTGCCGCCTTTCCGCCCCTGCGTTATCCTTCTTGGGTCAGCCCATGTCGCCCAAACCCTCAAGGCGCGCCTCCTCGTCAGCCTCCACGTCCCGGGGATTTGACAACGAGCTTGCGGAGCTGGAAGCCCTGGCCGGATCGGTGAAGGACGGAGCTTCGCTGGACGCCGCCGCAGTCGAGCGCCTGCGCAAAGCGCTTGCCCATCGCAACAACTTCCTGGTAGGCAAGGCTGCAAAGCTCGTGGCGGATGCTGAGCTATTCGCGCTGCTGCCGGATGCGCTGGCGGCCTTCGACCGCTTCTTTATTGACGCGGCCAAGACCGATCCGAAGTGCTGGGCCAAGAATGCGCTGGCCAAGACTCTCGTCAAGCTAGAGCACCGCCAGAAGGACGCTTACCTGCGCGGCCTGCGCCATCGTCAGTTGGAGGCAAGTTGGGGTCCGCCGGTGGATTCGGCCGCGGCGCTGCGCGGCACATGCGCCCATGCGCTGGTGGATTGCCCCGGCATCTCCGACGCCGATCTGCTGACGATTCTGCTCGAGCCGCTCACCGACGCGGACAAGACCGTGCGCATGGAGGCGGCGCGGGCCATCGGCCAGGTGGGCGGGGTGAGCGCCGCGCTCATCCTCAGGCTGCGCGCGCTGCTGGGCAACGACGAGCCCGAGGTGCTGGGCGCAGTTTACTCGGCGCTGCTTTCGCTGGAGGGCGCGCAGGCCATCCCGTTGGTTGCGACGGCTTTGAAAGAGGGCGGCGATCTGGCTGCGGAGGCCGCGTTTGCCCTGGCCGATATGCGCACGCCCGAGGCGCTGGCCGCGCTCATCGAACGCCTGCGCGCTGGGGCCGATGCGTGGTTCGGCTCGATCCTGCTGAGTGCCATCGCCCTGACGCGCCTGCCGGAAGCCATCGATTTCCTGCTCGCTCTTATTGCTCGCGATGCGCGTGAAGCCCCGCAGGCCATCGAGGCCATCGGCCGCGCCGCGCCCAATTCGGAACTGCGCGCCCGTGTTCAGAGGGCGGTCGAGAAGGCGGGCAGCGAGCGGCTGGGGCAGGCCTTCCGCCAGCATCTGCCCGCACGAGATTGACTGCACGCGGCTTTGCGTAGGATTCATTCCCTTTGTGCAACATTGGAATCAGGCAAATGAGAGCATGTGGGATCTCCTCGAACGGCCGGGGTGCAACTGCTTGACGGCAGCGGCTCTCCCGGCCGTTCGCTTTTTAGATATATGTTCCGTTCTCCATCGAAGTGGAAGACATCCCGAAAGATAGGCACGGCCGGCGAATGCGCGATCTGCCTGGTTCGCCTGCCGGTTGCGTCGATGCGGTCCCACCGCGTTTGACGCCGGCATCCCTGAAATGCTCTGATATTCGCGGCGGGATGGGCTTCGCGCCCAATCCTTGCGGCTTGGGAGACTTGCAATGCGGACGGGTGCGGAGATAGTGGCAGCGGTCTTTTTGTCGGGTGCTTCTTTGTGCGGATGCGGCGGCGGCGCAGTCGTCACCCAATGCCAGGTGGGCTGCGGAGGAGCACCGCCGCCATCGGCGACGCCAAACATTACAACGGTGGCAGCGCAGAATGGCGCCGTTATCGTGAGCTTGACCTCGAATGCTACCGGCGCAACCATCCTCTATACGGTGGACGGTAGTTTACCCGACCAATATTCGTCGGAAACAATCACTTATGAGGCGCCGTTCCTGGTGGCCTCGAATCTCACGGTCAAGGCCGTTGCCATTGCCCCAG
>JBEKCX010000297.1:0-3953 GCA_050014655.1 Occallatibacter sp.
GAGCAGGCGCGCGTCGTGCGTGGAGAAGATGAAGGTGAGACCGAGGCGGCGGTTGAGTCCGTGCATCAGGTCGATGAGCTGGGTGGCGTTGTGCGTGTCGAGGTTGGCGGTGGGTTCGTCGGCCAGCACCAGCGCGGGGCGATGCACGATGGCGCGGGCCACGGCGACCCGTTGACGCTCACCGCCGGAGAGCAGGTCGGGGCGCTGCCGGGCGCGCGCTGAGAGGCTGACGCTGTCCAGCGCCTCGGCCACTCGCTCGCGGCGCTCGCGGCTGCCGATGCCCTGGATCAGCAGCGGATACTCGACGTTCTCGGCGGCCGTGAAGACGGGGATGAGGTTGAAGGTCTGAAAGACGAAGCCGATCTTCTGGCGGCGCAGCGCGGCCATGGCGGCGGGCTTGAGCTTGGAGGTATCCACTCCGTCCACGAGGATGCGGCCGCTGGTGGGCTGGTCGATGCAGCCGATCAGGTTCAGCAGAGTCGTCTTGCCGCTTCCGCTGGGGCCGGCAATGGCCAAAAACTCGCCGGCGTTGACGCGCAGGCTGGCGTCGGAGAGCGCGCTGACAAAACTGTGGCCTGGGTGGTGACTTGGAGTCGTGTCCAAGGGAAATCTGCGATCGACTGCCTCGACATTGACGATTTCTTCCATTCGCCGTTCCCTTTCGTTGGCGGTGCTTTTGCTCTTCTTGAACGCTAGACCAAACCAGGCCGAGAGCGCGCGCGGTTCCTGACGAGCGGTTGAAAAAGCGGATGAAGGGCCGGAGCGGAGCGATGAGCGGTGAGCAGAGCGGCCCGGCGGCTCCGCTGACTGAAGTTGCGCTGCCGCACTGGAGATCAGGGAGCGAGCGCCGGCCGCAGGTCGGTATGCACAAAATCGTCGCCCTTGTACAGCAGCGGCTCGCGCTTGTCGCGGGTCAGGGCGTAGGTGAAGCAGTCGCCGAAGTTCAGATTGGCCGGGTGGCCGCTGCCTCTGCCGTAGTCGCGGTAGGCCTGGCGGGCGATCTTCGCCTGGGCGGCGGTCACCGGCTCGATGACCATCTCTATTTCTTCAATCAGATCGTCCAGCCTCGCGCTTCGAACTGGGTCGCGATGCTTGTCCAGCACAATCGCGGTTTCCAGGTAGGAGGCGGCAGATATCCGCAGACTGTCGGCAGAGTCCATCATCTCCGACAAGGCGAGCCAATCCGTTTCGCGCTTTATGACAGCCACCATCGCCGACGAGTCTACAATCATCTGGGCAGTCCTGTCTCTTCATCGTAGAGATCGTTGATCAGTTCATTCCCGCTGGGGCTGTTTTTGAACAGCGGTGCGCACAGCTCGGAGAATTCCATTAGCGCCTCCAGGCGGCTCTTTCGCTTTGGAGGTTCTCCCAACCGCTCCAACCGCTCCTTAAGCGCGATGGTGACGGCCATGGTCACCGTCTCTCCGTTCCGTTGGGCCACTTTCCGCGCAAGCCGGACCGTCTCTTCGTTCTTGATGCTCAAGGCCATACAATTCCACCTTTCTACCATCGCCTTCTACCATTCTACCATAGGAGTTCCTTGACACAATAAAGCAATCTCGCCTGCCAGAACCCCTCCCATGCCCTAAGCTATAGACATGAACGACCTTACTCTGGAGACCGCGGCAACGCGGGACGAGATCTTCGATCTGTTGGTGGTGGGCGCCGGGCCCGCCGGGCTGGCGTGCGCCATCGAGGCGCAGAAGGTGGGGCTTCGCCCCGTTGTGGTGGATAAGGGCTGCCTGTGCAACGCGATCTTCCATTACCCCACGCACATGATCTTCTTCACCTCGCCGGAGTTGTTGGAGATCGGCGGCATTCCGTTTCCCAGTCCCAACCCCAAGCCCACTCGCGCCGAGGCGCTCCAGTATTACCGGCGGGTGGCGGCCTACTTCCGGCTGGACGCGCGCCTGTACCATCGCGTGGAGCGGGTGACGGGCTCCGACGGCGCCTTCACGGTGCATACCGAGGACCGCTTCGGCCGCCGCAGCGCGCTACTGGCGCGCAAGCTGGCCATCGCCACCGGCTACTACGACCTGCCCAACTACATGGGCATCCCCGGCGAGAAGCTGAGCAAGGTGCATCACTACTACAACGATCCGCACCCCTTCTTCGGAATGGACGTGGTGGTGATCGGGGGCAAGAACTCGGCGGCCATTGCGGCGCTGGAGCTGTGGCGGAGCGGCGCGCGGGTCACGCTGGTTTATCGCGGGCCTGAGATTCCCCCGCACGTGAAGTACTGGATCAAGCCGGACATTGAAAACCGCGTCAAGAATGAAGAGATCAAAGCCTACTTCCGCTCCCGGGTGGTGGAAATTGCGCCCGACTCGGTGCTGCTGGAGACGCCGGAAGGCCGCATCACGCTCAAGAACGATTTCGTCTTCGCCATGACCGGTTACCACCCCGACTTCACCTTTCTGGAAGGGCTGGGCGTGCGCTTCGAGGGTGAAGACCGGCTGCCGGTCTGCGATGCGGAGACGCTGGAGAGCAATGTGCCGGGCATCTACCTGGCCGGGGTGATCGTGGGCGGTGCGCGCACCAACGAGATATTCATTGAGAACGGGCGCTTTCACGGGCTGCAGATCGCAAAGGCGCTGGCCGCAAAGCAAAGCGGTGGGGGAACTTGAAGTCCCGCGGGCTCGAAGAACCTATCGACTAAGGAGTTAAATCTGTCATGGGTATCGTATATCTGCTTTGGTTTGTGCGTGCGTGGGATGATGGAGAGGATACCGAACTTTTGATAGGCGTCTATCAAACCGAGGCCGACGCGAAGGAAGCTATCGGTCGCTTGAAAGAACAGCCAGGATTCGCCGCCTATCCAGAGGGTTTTACGATTCATCCCCGTGAGATTGGAAAGGACCACTGGACCGATGGATTTGTAAGAATGTGCGGAGATGTAGACGTCACCGAGAGATCGAATTAACTCAGTACCTCAACCATCGAGCCTTTTACAGAATCCTATCGAGACTGGAAGAAGTGTCAGGGCATGACTTCAGTCGTGCCGAAAGAGCAGCAAGATCATGTTGGGCTTTAGCCCTTGCGGTTTTGACTTCGGTAGCCTGCAATCCCGCAGCGGCTAAAGCCGGAATCAAGACTGGCCATTGACGGCACGACTTAAGTCATGCCCTGACACAATTCATAGGCTGAAGGCAATTTTGCAAGAGGCTCCATCGATCAAAGCGCTGATTGGGCAATGAATCCGATAAACTGGGAGACCGTATAGGCGGAGGTTTAAGGCGTGCGAATGCGCTGGTGGCCGCGGACGATTCGATGGCAGATGCTGGCAGGCCTGGTGCTGCTGGAGGCGCTTTCGCTCATGCTTTTTGCGGGGCTGTTGATTCGCCAGCAGGGACGCGAAACCCGCCAGCACGCCCGGCAGCGGCTTGTGAACCAGGCCAACTCCGTGGCGCTGCAAGCGCAGGAGGCCTTGCTGCAGCAGCGGCCCGGCTGGGTGGGGCTTTCCGTGAAGATGATGGGCGAGGCGCCCAGCGTGGCCCTCGCCATGGTCACCGATCCGGCCGGCAACGTGCTCTTCGTCAGCAAGGGAGAAGCGGACGAGAGAACCCTCGATCCGTTGGAGCGCGCGCAGATTCCGCTTGCCAACCGCGATGAGCCGCGAGTCTTCTCCGTGGAAGAGGATCAATGGGAGGGCGTGAAGCCCATCTACACCGGCGGCGACCTGCGCGGTTTTGCCTGGGTCAAGTCGGAGCGGGCCTGGGATGTGGAGCTGCGCGACACCATTCTGCGCGGCACAATCGTCTTCGGCATCGTATGGATGGCGGCGTCTGCCGTGCTGGTCTTGCTGATGGCCGCCTCCATCTCCCGGCCGTTGGCCATCCTGCACCGCGGCACACGCGCCCTCATGGCTTCGCCGGAGACGGGCGGCGACTTTCCGCTGCCGGTGAGCGTCGAAAACGAGATCGGCGACCTGATCCAGGCCTTCAACCGCATGG
>JBEKCX010000298.1:0-3951 GCA_050014655.1 Occallatibacter sp.
GGCGTGGACACGCGCCATGCCGACCAGATGGTGCGCGGGACGGTGGTGCTGCCGCACGGGCTGGGCAAGTCCAAGACCGTGGCCGTGATTGCCTCCGGCGACCGCCAGAAGGAGGCTGCCGCGGCCGGCGCCGACTTTGTGGGCGGCGAAGAGATGGTGGAGAAGATTCAGAAGGAAGCCTGGACCGCCTTCGACGCGCTGATCGCCACGCCGGACATGATGAAGGTGGTGGGCCGGCTGGGCAAGATTCTGGGACCCAAGGGCCTGATGCCGAATCCCAAGACTGGAACCGTGACCATGGACGTGGCCGCGGCGGTGAGAGAGATCAAGGCAGGCAAGGTGGAGTTCAGGGCCGACAAGACCAGCCTGGTGCATGTGCCGGTGGGCAAGCTGAGCTTCGAGCCTCAGAAGCTGGTGGACAACGCGACCACCGTGATTGGATCGATCGTGCGCGCCAAGCCTTCGGCAGCCAAGGGCAAGTACATCAAGAGCGTGACGCTGAGCTCGACGATGGGGCCGGGAGTGCCGCTGGATTCGGCCGTCGCGGACGCGGCCGGAAAGCGGTGAGGCAGGGAACAGGGATCAGGGATCAGTCGGCGTCGTGCTGAGTTAGGCGTCATGCCGGAGCGGAACAGAGATTTGAAACAGAAGGCCCGATAGGGGCGATACGCAGTGGACAGTAATCGGTAGAACTTTGGTGGACGGGATCAAATGTGTTTCGTACTGATCCCTGACCCCTGATCTCTGATCCCTGAGGTAGCGGAGCGAAGACGATGGCGATTTCAAGAGCGAAGAAGACGGAGAAGGCCCAGTTGCTGGCGCGGGAACTGGAGACCTCGACAACGGCGATTGTGGGTACATTCTCCAAGCTGACCGTGGCCAAGGACTTTGAGCTGCGCAAGGTGATCCGCGCGGCGGGCGGCAAGTACCGGGTGGTGAAGAACACGCTGGCGGCGGTTTCCGGCCGGGGCACGCGGGTTGAGGCCGCGCTGCAGGGGCTGAAGGGCGTGAACGCGGTGGCGTTCACCGGCGGCGATCCCGTGGCGCTGGCCAAGGCTTTTGCCAAGTGGGCGGGCGAGAACGCGGAGTTCCAGTTCAAGCTGGGGATCGTGGACGGCAAGCTGCTGAGCGTGGACGAGGTGAAGTCGCTGGCGACCATGCCGGGCAGGGAAGAGCTGTTTGCGAAGCTGCTGTTCCTGATCAATGCGCCGGCGCAGCGGCTGGCGACCGTTCTCAGCGCCGCGGGACGCGACCTGGCGGTGGTGCTGGGCCAGGGCGTGGAGAAGGAGAAGTTTGCCAGTGCGGCATGAGAAGCCGGTAGCCTTTAGCTCTTAGCTTTTTCTAGGGGAAACCGAGATCGTCGGTCTAACCACGAATGGGCTAAAAGCTAATAGTTAAAGGCTAAGAGCTGGCTTTTAGAGTTTTGGCCGTAGAACAGGCGGGAAGTGCGCAAGTCTGGCGCATCGGAAACTTCCACTGCGTGGGGCGGCCTTTTGGAAGAGAACTTTGGCGGTAAGGAAAAACCTCAAACGATTCTGAATGGAGAAGAAAATGGCGGATCTGGTGCAGTTGGAAGAGCAAATTGTGTCGCTGAGCCTGCTGGAAGCGGCGGCTCTGGTGAAGAAGCTGGAAGCGCGACTTGGCGTTTCGGCGGCAGCGGCGGCTCCGGTAGCGGTAGCGGCGGCGGGCGCGGCGGCTCCCGTGGTTGAGGAGAAGACCGAGTTCCAGGTGATCCTGAAGGACTTCGGCGCGAACAAGATCAGCACCATCAAGGCGGTGCGCGAGGTCACGTCGCTGGGCCTGAAGGAAGCCAAGGATCTGGTGGACGGCGCTCCCAAGGCGATCAAGGAAAACGCCACCAAGGACGAGGCCGAGGCCATCCGGAAGAAGTTCGAAGGCATCGCTACCATCGAGATCAAGTAATCGAGAACTTGCAAGCACAGCCGGGACGCGCTACGATATTCGTTGCGCGTCTTTTCGGCCGATCCGTTTTTTGGGGGAATGGAGCCGGGCTGGGGGCGCGTTCTGGAATCGGGAAGTGGCACGCAGGGGTTCGTCACCGGAGCAGGGCCAAGCACTCCGGCGGCGGGCACAGCGCGATGGTGAAGTGCCTTAGGGTCAACGGTTTACCTGGGGTGAGGCAGGGAATCCGTTGACGAGTGGCGAGTGGTTGGCGAATCGCGGCAGAAGCGAGTTTTGGGATCGGCGAGAGCATTGCAAAAGAATTCGGATGGGGGCACAGGCGATGGGCCGCGCTCGTGAGGAATTGCGTCCTTACGGGCCATTCGTGTTTCTCCGTCTCACCAGGTGGGACTTTTGAGCAGTTCCCACCCCGCGCGCACAAACATTTTTGACGGTTTTGCCCGTTGCGCCTGCTTCTCTCGATTGTGCGCAGTCTAGCGCAGTTGCCGGATGCGCGGCAATGCCCACAACACGATTTTGACGCGACTGTCACGAAACACGCTTGGCATGGATGACGTACTGGAGCGCTCCCGGCCCGTTTCAGGATTTGCCGGGGGCTGATCGGGGCGCGTGGGTGGGGACTGGAATCCGGATAGGTACTCCAGTCCGGGTTTTTCGATTTTTCATACTGTAATCCGCTGGCGCCCAAGAGACTCGGGCGCTGGCCGGGACCCTCGCGGAACCGGATAGACGAGCCTCAGGAGTGGACATGCCCAACGAGAAGCGTGCGATTCGCAGCCGGCTCGATTTTTCAAAAATTCCCACCGCAACCCAGATTCCCAACCTGATTGAAGTGCAGCGGCGCTCCTATGAGCGCTTCCTGCAGATGGACAAGCTGCCCAACGAGCGGGAAGATTCGGGGTTGCAATCGGTGTTTGTGTCGGTATTTCCGATCACCGATTTCCGCGGAATCTCGCAGCTCGATTTTGTGGACTTCGCGATCGGCAACTGGGAGTGCAAGTGCGGGCACTTGAAGGGGCTGCACCACCTGCGCACGGCGTGCGTGCATTGCGGAGCGATGGTGATTACCGATCCCTTCCTTCCCGGCGATGTGCTCTGCCAGAAGTGCGGAACCTACAACAAGAACACGCCCGACTTCTGCAACAAGTGCGGCGACCCGGTAAGCCTGCAGTTGAAGTACGACCAGCAGGAGTGCGAGGAGCGGGGCATGACCTTCTCGGCGCCGTTGAAGGTGACGGTGCGGCTGACGATCTATGAGAAGGACGCGGAGACGAGCCACAAGTCCATCAAGGACATCAAGGAGCAGGAGGTGTTCTTCGGCGACATTCCGCTGATGACGCCGAATGGAACCTTCATCGTGAACGGAACCGAGCGGGTGATTGTTTCGCAGTTGCACCGCTCGCCCGGCGTGTTCTTTGAGACGGCCAACAACCGCACCTATTTTCTGGGCAAGATCATCCCCTATCGCGGCTCGTGGGTGGAGTTCGAGTACGACCAGAAGAACATGCTGTACGTGCGCATCGACCGCAAGCGCAAGTTTTTGGGCACCATCTTTCTGCGCGCCCTCGGCCTGCGCACCGACGAGGAGATTCTCAGGACCTTTTATACGGTGGACCGGCTGCACATTGCCGACGGCAAGCTGCACTGGGCGGTGCCGGAGGACGCGAAGGCGAACACGCACTTGGTGGGCGCCAAGCCGGCGCACGCGATTGTGCAGAACGGCGAGGAGATTGCGCACTCGGGACGGAAGATTACGCCCCACGCCATGAAGGCGATTCGCGCGGCCGCGATCGACAGGATCGAGGTGGAGGCGGCGGAGCTGGACGGGGCGCTGACGGCGGCCGACGTGGTGGATCTGAACACCGGCGAAGTAGTGGTGGAGGCCAACGTCGAGTTGACGGCCGACCGGCTGCACAAGGTGCTCGCGAGCGGCGCGGCCTGCTTCGACGTGTTCTTCCCGGAGCGCGACGACGCGGGCAACATCATCTCCAACACGCTCAAGCGGGACTCGATCCGCAAGCCGGAGGA
>JBEKCX010000299.1:0-3931 GCA_050014655.1 Occallatibacter sp.
TCGAATCCAGCACTGGGCAACAATACGTTCAACGACTTTGCCGACAGCCGCTATGGAGGCGCCATCGACCTGGCCGCCCGCATGACGCTGAGCGGCACCGTGAACAAGACCGGCATTCTGCTGCTCTGCGCCATCGCCACAGCCGGCTGGACCTGGCACCAGTTCCTGCAAACGCGCGATATGGCGGATGTGGCGCCGCTGATGCTGGCCGGAGTCATCGGCGGGTTCCTCTGCGCCATGGTCACCGTCTTCAAGAAGGAGTGGTCTGCGGTGACGGCGCCGCTCTACGCGCTGCTGGAGGGCCTGGCGCTGGGCGGCATATCGGCCGTCGTCGATCTGCGCTATCCGGGCATCGCCATCCAGGCCGTGGGCCTAACCTTTGGCACGCTCTTCGTGCTGCTGCTGGTTTATAGCTCGGGAGTTATCAAGGTCACAAACAAGTTTCGCATCGGAATTGTCGCAGCCACCGGCGGCATCGCCCTCTTTTATCTGGTGCAGATGCTGCTCGGCTTCTTCGGCGTCCACTTCGCCGCCATCAACGGCTCGGGGGCCATCGGGATCGGATTCAGCCTGATCGTGGTGGCCGTCGCCGCGCTGAACCTGGTGCTCGATTTCGACTTTATCGAGCGAGGCGTCGAGTGCGGCGCTCCCAAGTACATGGAGTGGTACGGCGCATTCGGAATCATGGTTACGCTGGTCTGGCTCTATCTCGAGATTCTGCGCCTGCTGGCCAAGTTGAGCAGGAGATAGCGAAAGCGCTACGCCAGCACTGGCAGGAGCTCATTCCGGACGCTGGCGTAGCTCTCCTGAATCTCTCTCGCCCACTGCAGGGCGGTTGCCAGCGGAGAAACCGGATGACTTATGCGGGCGGGGAGGCCGTCGTAGGTTTGCCCGTCCAGCGCGCGCCCAGCGCGCTTTTTGTGGACGCCGCCCCATTGCTTGAAAAAGAAGGGTATGGCGGCCTCGTTGCACTGGTCGCGAATCGAGGTAACCCATTCCCTTCTCAAGGGCCTGGCCCCGTGCCCGCTTTCCCCGCCAACAATGACCCAATGGATTCCATCCAGGTTTATGCGGCCCAAACCCTCCAGTAAAGGCTCGATGGACAAGAATCTCACAGCGGCGGGCGATTCCTGCAGGTCGCGAAGGCGCGGAAGGCCGTGCTGCCTGTTTTCAACGCTGACTCCCCACCAAATATGCGGAGCCAAGGCCGCAAAGCTCAGGCGGCCGTGCAGCAGACTCGCCATGCGGGCTGAGCGCTTGGTCAGGATTTGATAGGTGTGCCACCTGGCTTTGACCATCACCCTGGCGACTGCCTCGATGTACTCGTCCGGAACCCCATCGTGAAAAAGGTCGCTCATGGAGTTCACAAAGATCATCTTCGGTGTCTGCCAGCGCAGCGGCTCCGCCAGCTTCTCCGGAACCAGGCGGAGGTCGAAGCCCTGCTCGTAGGGGTGACCGGGCACGCCGCGAAACCGTTCCGCGAAGACTTCGGCGTAGCAGTGCTTGCATCCGGGGCTGATCTTTGTGCAGCCGCGGACGGGATTCCAGGTTGCATCCGTCCATTCGATTGTGGAGTGTTCAGCCATTTGGAACCTCTCCATAGTGCTCGTATTTGGCGAAGATTTCTTTCACAATCTTGTCTGCGGTCGGCTGTTGAGCTGCGAAGAACAGAAAATACACGATGGCTCCTTTGCTGTTGCGCATTGGCATCGGCTTGGGAGCATGTTGAAAGCCTGCAACCCGTTTCAGGCGGCTCCTGAATGCTTCCACAACATCGTCGATCGGATTCTTCTCCTGCATTTTCTCGAAAAGCCCTTGTGTGGTCGTATAGGCTGCGTCTTTCCAAGAGTCGTCCCCCCAGAATCTTGTCATGCGTTCCTGACTCGACGGGGAGACGCGGTCATAGTTGCGCCAGAAGACATTTCTGTTCATGTCCATTACAGGAAAATTCAGGAAAATCTCTGTGACCTTCGATTTACCTGCAACATCTATGACCCGCCAATCGAGATCAAGCCCATAGGGGTCAAGGATGCATAAAGCCCGCTGGCGGTTTTCATATCTGATCATTGGGAAAACTTCGCCTATGAGAACCTTGTTGCAATCCCCGTGGTGTATGTGGACATTCGGCCGTCCGGCCCTGAGCCTTTCCAATTCCGAAACTCGTCCCTCGTCGCTGTCTACGAAGTAGAAAGAATCGAAAGGAGGGTCAACATTCATGGCTCGCGTGGGACTACCGTCTATGACCCGGCCAGATCCTTTTGCCTTGTGGTGTCCGGCCCCGGCAAACCCGTCAACATAGTTCGGGCGCAGATGGTGTGACCGGAGAATCTGATTGTAGGGCTTGGCGTACTCCTCAAGGATCGAGAGCTTCACCTCGGACCAGTAACCAATTTCATCGATCTTCAACTCGGAACTCATGATTTAGATGTTCGCCCTTTATTCACCTCTCGTCAAGCAATCGACCGGTCAATGCTGCGACGGTAACCCGTGTGAACAACAGGCCGGCCGCACGGCCCAACTACAATCGAGGAGAAATGACCAAGAAACTGCGGGTTGGGATTTTGTTTGGCGGGCGGAGCGGCGAGCATGAGGTTTCGCTGCTTTCGGCGGCCTCTGTGCTGAAGGCGATCGATCACAGGAAGTTCGATGTGACACCCATCGGGATCACCAAGGAGGGGCACTGGCTAGCGGCCGGGGATGCGCGCGGGCTGCTGGAGGGGGACGAGAGCGCGGTGGCGCGGCGGCTGCGGGCCGGCGACCCTGCGGCCACGCCGGGTGCGAAGCTGCTGCACGAAGGGATTCCCACGCTGATGGCGCCGGAGCCAGCGGCGGCCGCGACGCTTGAAGCCGGCGGGGGGGCGTCGGGCGCGGCGCTTGCGGTCGAGGCCGTTCGGCCCTCCGCCTCGATGCTGGATGTGGTCTTTCCGGTGCTGCATGGGACCTTCGGCGAGGATGGGACGATCCAGGGGCTCTTCGAGCTGGCGGGGATTGCCTATGTGGGTTCGGGCGTGCTGGGCTCGGCGGCGGGGATGGACAAGGACGTGATGAAGCGGCTCTTTGCCCAGGCGCGGCTGCCGATTGTGAAGCACGTAACGCTGCTCAGGACGGATTGGGAGAAGCAGCCGCGCAAGGCTATCGCCCGCATCGAGGCGGCGCTCAAATACCCGGTCTTTGTGAAGCCGGCGAACCTGGGCTCGTCGGTGGGCATCAGCAAGGCGCACCGCCGCAGGGAGCTTGGTCCCGCGCTCGCGCTGGCCGCCAAATACGACCGCAAACTGGTTGTGGAGCAGGGAGTGGGCGGCAAGACGGGCAAGGCGCGCGAGTTCGAGGTTGCGGTGCTGGGCAACGACTCGCCGCAGGCCAGCGTGGTGGGCGAGATCGTTCCCGGCAAGGAGTTCTACGACTACGAGGCGAAGTATCTGGTGGAGGGCTCGGTGCCGGTGATTCCGGCCCGGCTGAACAAGGCCGAGAGCAAACAGATCAGGGAGATGGCGGTGGAGGCCTTCCGCGCTTGCGATTTGGCTGGGCTGGCGCGGGTGGACTTTCTGATGGAGCCGGACGGCAAGCGGCGCATCTACTTGAACGAGGTGAACACCATGCCGGGGTTCACGCGGATCAGCATGTATCCCAAGCTGTGGGAGGCCACGGGGCTGAGCTATAAGGATCTGATTACGCGTCTGATCGAACTGGCGCTGGAGCGGCAGGCGGAGAAGAGCCGGACGGTGTACAGCAGGGAGTAGGGAATAGGGATTAGGGAGTAGGGAGTAGCATCCTGGGCCGGAAAACGGGAGCGAGCGATTGAGCTGGGGAACTGCCGGCTTGCTCGCGGTGTCTAATGGGAGAGTATGCTGGTTCGCTGTGGCTTGATCTCCGATCACCGGTCCCTGATCCCTGATCGCTGCCCGCTGCGTTGCCGTATCCTAAGTTCGAG
>JBEKCX010000300.1:0-3906 GCA_050014655.1 Occallatibacter sp.
GCGCCATCAAGTTTGCCGGTGACCATACTGCGAGGGATCACCCGTTCCCATCCCGAACACGGAAGTTAAGCCTCGCTGGGCCGATGGTACTGCACGGGTGACTGTGTGGGAGATTAGGTGATCGCCGGCAATAATATCTAACAGAAAGGGCCATGCCGTGGAGGCATGGCCCTTTCTGCGTTTGGGGGGAATCGTACACCCTCGGTTGTGGTAGAACTGGCGAGGAAAGAACGAGTGGTCGCCCGACGCAAAGCCTCTCAATTCATTGAAATGGAATAGGAGAGTTTTTGGTGGTCGATCCAGCAGACTCCATTCCAAGAGGAGTTACTGAAGCTCGCCGAGCACGAGACTCGTATTGTACAGTTAGTGCATAATACGCGCAGTATATCCCTCGTGCATTTTGTAACGCGCTTTTCGCTCAAAGATTCGAAACGACGGATCTTTCCAAGACCACCAATCGACTGGGTCAAGCCATTTGAGACCATCAATGTTGGCATCGATCCTCCCTGCGGGTTCGCAGTGACCCGCTCTCATAATGTGCAGCTTAATCAACCGCGGTGACCACCCGCCGAAACATTTATTGTCGTTGCGGCGAGGGATAGGTATGTGCCAACTCAAATCCAAACTGCATCCCCATAGCAAATCCAACCTCAGCCGTCAACTCAATTGACGGTTTCTTCTGAACTCTGACCGCCGCCAATACATCTACGATTACTTGTGGTAAACAACCAGAAGAGCGAAGCAGATTGATGAGTGTAATTGCTTGTCTGCGAACCGCTGGGTCATCAGTATTTTCAAAGAATTGTTCGTTCAGAACCTTCGCAAACATCTGTGCCGTGATGTAGCTTGGGTCAGTAACGTGCCGATCTTGATTGGGCATAAATTGCTCTCCTGTTCCTGTTACACTGTTGGTCGTCACTTCCCAGTTGGTGTTGTATTCATCCACAAAACGCATGAGGAGTTGCCGTGCTTCCGCATTCGAGATGTCTCCGGCATACGAGAAATATGCGTCAGCATCAAGACCCTGCTCCCTTGCCGCCACATAAAGGTCTTTAGCGCCTCTGGAAAAATCCAACAGGCTCAGACCTCCATCTATCACAACTGCGGAAAGGCCTCGAATCATGAATTGATAGTCCCCGGTCTCTTCAAGCTTCTTCGCACAGCGTGAGACATAATTACGAAGATTACCCAATAATCGCTTTCTATCATGGAAAAATGCTGCCACTTCTTCTCGTGCTGCTCTATCAGCCACATAGAAAGAGCCGCATACAGGGTCAAAGAGCTCGTCAATTTCAAATGCGGTTGGCATTGACTCTTTGTCGGGGACATTCTCCATCATGAATTTGAACGCCGCTCCTCGGTCAACGCGGCGCATCGCTCTGTACAGTCTGCGGCGTTCTGTGCTGGCATCCCATTCCATTGCACATCTGTGCTCCAGTTCGTCTGCTTTGGAAAGAATGCTGGCCAGTATTGGTTCCATCTATTCGCCGTCCCCGTTTCAATCCAGTGTAGAATTGCGAGAACCCCACCCTTGTTCTTCTCGGCTTAATCTATCACAATCGAGGGTAGGGTCGCATAGTGGCCGCTACAGTATCCCTTCAAATCCTTTGCGGCGAATGACGTTGAGCAGGGCGAGCGCCGGGCCTTTGGGCTGTTTGGTGCCGCGCTCCAACTGCGAGATGTAACCGACGCTCAGAGTGGGAGAACGGGCGAACGCTGTGCGGCTCAGGTTGGTCCTCTCAGGAGCATTCTTCTCAGCAGATGCGCGGCAACTGCTCGCCAATCTGGGTAGGAATCACGCGATTGGCTCCCATCGCCGTGCGCGCCACCAGCATGCGCGGGTGGTCGGCCGTCACCTGGCCGATGCGGGCCGCCTCGCGCCCCAGCGGATGGGCCCGCAGCACGGCCAGCACCTTCTCGGCCGCCTCCGGCGCCACAAAGAAGACCGCCTTGCCCTCGTTGGCCACGTAGACCGGATCGAGGCCGAGCAATTCACAGGCCGACTGCACCTCGGCGCGCACCGGCAGCCGCGCCTCGTCGATGGCAATTCCCACGCCCGAAGCCTGCGCAATCTCATTCAAGGTTGCGGCCAGCCCGCCGCGCGTGGGGTCGCGCATGGCGTGAACCGAAGCGCCGGCCGCATCCAGCACCTCGGCGATCATTCCATTCAGCGCCACGCAATCCGAGCGAATCTGGCTCTCGAACTCCAGTCCCTCGCGCACGCTCATGATGGCCATGCCGTGATCGCCAATCGTCCCGGAGACGAGAATCGCATCTCCCGGCTTCACCATCCGCGGACCCACATGAATCCCCGGCCTCAGCACGCCGATCCCGGCGGTATTGATGTAGCAGCCGTCCCCGTGCCCGCGTTCGACGACCTTGGTGTCGCCGGTGACAACCTGCACGCCCGCCGTGGCCGCGGCCGCAGCCATGGCCTCGACAATTGCGGCCAACTGCGCCATCGGAAATCCTTCTTCCAGGATGAAGCCGGCACTCAGATATTGCGGCTCCGCCCCTGAAACGGCCAGATCGTTCACCGTTCCGTTCACCGCCAGCTCCCCGATCGAGCCGCCGGGAAAGAACAAGGGCTGCACCACGTACGAGTCGGTGGTCATGGCCAGCCGGCCGCTGGGCAAATGCACGGCCGCCGCATCTCCCAGGTTTTCAAGCGCCGGATTGCGAAACGCGGGCAGAAACAGGTGCTCCACCAGCTCGCTGCCGAGCCTTCCGCCGCCGCCGTGGCCCATCACAATCGTCGGGTAACCGGCCAGCGGCAGCGGGCAGCACCAATTTGAGAAATCCGGCGCGTCTTTGGTGGAAACCGGCGTGCCGGTCTTGCCGCTCTCAGCCATGTCTTACTCCCGTCAGCCCGCCTCCCGCGCCCGCCAGCTCTTCCGCCGACAGAAACCGCCCATAGTTGAAGTAGGCCGCGCACGCGCCCTCGCTTGAGACCATCGTCGCCCCCAGCGGATGCCTTGGCGTGCACTCCTTGCCGAAGGCCGCGCACTCGGCCGGCTTGATGGCTCCGCGCAGCACGTCGCCGGCCCGGCACAGCGGCGACTCCTGGGTATGAATCCCCGTGATCTGGAAGCGCTCTTCAGCGTCGAAGTCGCGATAGGCCTCGCTCAGCCGCCAGCCGCTCGAGGGAATCACGCCGATTCCCCGCCACGCCCGGTCGGTCACCTCGAAGACCTCGGCAAGCAGCTTCTGCGCCGCCCGGTTGCCGTCGAAGGTGACGATCCGTTCGTAGGCGTTCTCGACCTCGTGGCGCCCGGCCTCCAGTTGCGCCACCGCCCGGCGAATCCCATCCAGCAGATCGAGCGGCTCAAAGCCCGTGACCACCAGCGGAACCCCATACTTCGCGGCCAGCGGCGGATACTCCCAGTAACCCATCACGCTGCATACGTGGCCGGCCAGCAGAAACGCCTGCACCTTGTTTCCCGGCGAACCCATGATGGCCGCAATGGCCGGCGGGACCAGCACATGAGAGACGAGCAGCGAATAGTTTTTCAACCCGCGCCGCTTGGCCAGATGAACGCTCGTCGCGTTGGCCGGCGCCGTGGTCTCGAAGCCGACGCCGAAGAAGACCACCTGCTTATCGGGGTTCTTGACCGCCAGCTCCACCGCATCCAGCGGCGAGTAGACCACGCGCACATCGCCGCCCGCGCCCTTCACCTGGAAGAGATCGCCCTCGGTGCCCGGAACCCTGAGCATGTCGCCAAAGGAGCAGAAGATCACGCCGGGCTGGGCGGCAATGGCCAGAGCTTTGTCGATCAGCTCCAGCGGCGTCACGCAGACCGGGCAGCCGGGGCCGTGAATCATCTCGATTCCGGCGGGCAGCATCTGGTCGATCCCGTTCTTGATGATGGAGTGCGTCTGCCCCCCGCAAACCTCCATGATCTTCCA
>JBEKCX010000301.1:0-3897 GCA_050014655.1 Occallatibacter sp.
AAACGAGATTGAATAGAGGTATAAGCAGTAGCCAGACCAGTCCCGGTTCAATCGTTCTCGATGATGCGGAACACTTATTCAACGCGCGGTAGAGAGTGAGGATGTAAAAGATGTTCAGCACAAGCAGCGCAAGAAACACAACAATAAAGAACATTCCAGCAACGACTCGAACCATCGTGACTGAGTCCATTCCATCCTCCGGATGTGTTGAGATTTCGGGGGCAATACTACCATAGGCCCGCGCCACTGGCAATTGCTGCCCGCTGCCGCAGAGCGATATTGAATCAGTTAGCCTGCTGTATCGCCGGCTTATCCTCAGCTGGCTTCGATTTCAACCGGCGCCCGGCAAGAACGGCGGCGAATCGCCAAGCCTTCGCGCCGCAAACGCAGACCTTTCGGCGCCGGCGTTTTTCTCCTTGAACTCTACCTCAGAAGAGGTATAATTGCCGCGATTCCGGGTTGAAGGCGGGAGATTCCAGATGAGAAGTCGGGTTATAGCGGAAGTCTCGTTTTTCGCACTTGCGTTTGCCCTCGCGGGCTGCGCCGGGAACGGTTCTGTGGGAACAAGCGGCACCGGCGGATCGGGCGGCACAGGTGGATCGGGCGGCTCCGGGGTTTATGTCAGCGCCATCACCGGGCCGAATCACCTGCAAATTGGCGTCAGCTCCCCGGCCACATATGTTTACTCGGCATCTGTCACCGGCAGCACAAACACGGCCATCGCATGGTCGGTGAGCGATTCATCGCTGGCCACTATGAACGCCTCGACCGGCGTCGCCACGCCATCCTCCACAAAGACCGGCACAGTCACCATTACGGCCACGGCAGTTGCAGACACCACCAAGACTGCGACGCTCCAGGTGAGTGTTGTCGATTGGATACTGGTCGGTCCCCAGGCATACATAACCGACAGTTCCAGAAGTTTGAACACTCCACTGTTCACGCCCAATCCGGCTGCGCTTGTGGAATACTGCTCCTGGTCCCACGATCATCTTGGCTTCGTTTGCACGGTCATGACCAGCGCCGGCTTTGGGCAGTTTTACATCTTCAAGACAGACGGCACGGCCGCCGGCACTGTACAGACAGCGACCATTAACCTGGCGCCGGGAGAATTCTGGGGCATTTCGGATCCCCCGCACTTCTCGCCCGACGGTTCCAAGATTGTTTACACCTGCCTGCTACCCGGCGTGAACGGCGCCGCCTTTGGCACGTGCCTGGTGAATTCCAACGGATCTTCCGCTCCAGTTCTTCTTGCCGCCGACCCGGACTTTGTCAATGACGTCTCGACCCCGCCCCGCTTCAGCCCCGACGGGACCCGGATTCTCTTTACACTCAACGACGCTCTCTGGATGATGAACTCCGATGGCAGCAACCAGCGGCAATTGTTCGCGGCGCCATCCACGAATGGGGTGTTCTCGGCAGATGGAACCCTGATCTACTTCAGCGGCGCCCTTCCCAACGGCCAGAGCGGCGTTATTCGCGCGAACGCGGATGGCAGCGATCCGGTTGTTATCGTCAGCTCATCGGCGGGATGCGGAGGATGCCTGGTTGAGGACGTGTCGCCAAACTGTCAGAGCCTTTTGTTGGGAGGCAACCTTGCAAACTACACGGCAAACACGGACGGAACGGAACTCACACTCATTGACGGCATGAACCCCGGCTCCTGGTATTGACGAGCGCGAGATTCGCGCGGCTGCGTCGAATCCCCCAGACAGCGAAGGCGCGGCCAGGATGGGGCGCCCGCTTCATTTGTAGGTAGAAGAAAGCAAGAGAACGCCAGGCCGCCCGCCTGGTCAGGCTGCTGCTGCCAACAAGCTTGCAACCGCTTCGGGACTGCGAGAGATTACGGTGAGGTAGGCGCGGGCAGGAGCATCGGGAAGCTTGCAGCGCTGTTCCCAATCGCGGAGGGTTCCGATGGGAATGCGATAGGTTGCAGCGAAGGCCTCCTGAGTCAGGGTCGTCGGTTCCCCCTGTTGCTGATCGGGCAGAGGAATCAGGCCTGCCTTGCGCCGTTCCTTGAGCCGGTAACTCTCCCCGCGGATGTTGATGGTGGTGGGGTGATGCAGCAGCCGGTCGAGGACGGCGGTGGCGATAATCGGGTCGCCGAAGATCGAGCCCCATTCGGCATAGCTCTTGTTGGAAGTGAGGATGATGGAGCCGCGCTCGTAGCGTGCGCTGACCAGCTGGAAGAAGATGGTCGCGCCGAGATCGTCCAGCGGCAGGTAGCCCATCTCGTCGATGATGAGGACCTTGGGAGCGAGGTAGACCCTCATGCGGCGGTCGAGCCGTCCTTCGCGGTAGGCGCGGCCGAGGTCGGTGACCAGATCGTGCGCGGTCATGAAGTAGGCGCCGTCGCCGGACTGGATGGCGGTTTCGGCCAGAGCTACCGCTATTGATTCGGCAACGAAATACTGCTAAGCGGCATAGGCAACGATTGGGTCTTTGAAGAAGGATTTGATTCTTTCAGGGTTCTTCTCGATTGCCGTCATGTGATTGGTTGCAGCCCCACGCAGTTTGTCTTTGCTACGACACGGCACTTTGGTCTCGATAACTTGTTTCAGGTCGCCGTTGAGCCTCTCATCGGGATTCAGTTTCGGCGAGTAACTGGCTAGGTAAAAGACTTCGATCTGTTTCTTATGTGCTGCCAACCACTCCTTGACTGGCTTGCAATGGTGTACGCCCAGGTTATCGAGCACCAGGAAGACCTTGCGTCCGGCCTGCTTAACAAGTGCTTCGAAAAACTCGACAAGTCACAAGTGATTGAAGTTGCCATCGATGATCATCCAGCTTGCCTTGATTGGTTACGGTCGAAATCATGGATAACTTCTGCCGCGTGCCGCCCACGACATACGCCACAGGGGTCTCGCCCTTGGGCGCGTAGCCGCGGCCTCGCACATCGGTGTTGACTAACACCGTCTCATCGCCCCAATGAATCTCCGCGTCCTCTTCCTGGGCGCGCTGCTTGATCTCCGGGTACGTTTCGTCGAGCCACTTCTGCACGGCTACGGGCGACTGCTCATAGGCGCGGCGAATGGGCTTTTGCGGCGTGAATCCCCAACGCTTGAGATATTCGCCCGCACTGCGCACCGGGGTGCGAATGTCGCACTCACGCTCGATCAAAAGCATGACGGCGGCGTTCATGCTGTGCCACTGGAGATAACTTGCGAGCATCCTCACGTTTCATGCTTCATTGGATGCAATCCACTACAGCAGGCATCAGTAATAAGTCGCCGAATCTATGGTCTCCAGCTGTTCATGGAGGCCAGCGCCTGTTCCCGTCACCGCGCACCGGGGCAAGCGCATCTTAATCTCCCCGATCGCAATCCACGGTCGGTTTTGTAAAAGGGCCCAACTTCAGAGGCTACGGAAAAACTCTACACTGCTTTTCTGCGTGGAGTTGAGTGCCGCTCTCGACGGGGGTATTCGCTTTGCCTCAGGAGCGATGAAACGAGCGCTTGTCGTCATTGTTAACTATATTTATAATGTGCAACTTGCATTGACTTTGCGGGCATTTTATCGGTCCAATGAAGCATGCGTGGAGAAGACCAGAAACAGGCGGCGATGTACAGTGACGTAACCCTTGCCCAGCGGGTTCCTGCCCACCATCCGGCGCGGCAGATTCGCGCTTTGGCCGATCGAGCGCTGGAGCGTTTGGACGCCGAATTAGAGAAGCTGGACTCCAACGCGGGCCGTCCGTCGATCGCCCCCGAGCGGCTGCTGCGGGCCGCGCTGTTGATGGTGTTGTACTCGATTCGCAGCGAACGGGTCGCCGCGGCGACATGGAACAGTTACAGTACAACCTGCTTTTCCGCTAGTTTCCACCCCAGCGGCGAAGACCCCGCCGCGGCGCGCCGTGGCGCCGCACGTCAGCGAGTACACGCAAGAGAGCAACAACCT
>JBEKCX010000302.1:0-3887 GCA_050014655.1 Occallatibacter sp.
GATCGGAGGCCCACGCTAGGGCCGGGGTCAAACGCTCGAAGAGTCTTGCCCCCGGCGGCGTTTCCGCATCCCCGGAGACCTGGTTTTTTCCTTTCGGTCACGCCGATGCCCGTTCCGCGCGCTAGCGGCAAAATCGATATATTAGCTGGGAAACGCTGTTTCCGATCCAGGTAAAACGTGTTACAACTCGTACATGGCACGGGGAAGAAGTTCGACGCCGCCGGGACACGTGAACCTGAGAATGCTGGCCGAGCATCTGAGCCTGTCGCAAACCACCGTCTCGCTGGTTCTGAACGACTCGCCCTCCGCCAAGTCCATCCCCCAGGAGACCCGCAGCCGGGTTACGGAGGCGGCCGAGCGGCTCAACTACCGCCCCAACTACTTCGCCCGCTCCCTGCGCCAAAGCCGCTCGATGAGCGTGGGCGTGCTGGCTCCCGACCTGAGCGAGGGCTACTTTACCAGCGTGATGAGCGGCATTGTCCAGGAGCTGACCGCTGCCCGCTACTTTTACTTCACCGCCTGCCACGACTGGAAGCGGGATCTGATTGAGAAGTACCCGCGCATGCTGGTGGAGCGGGCCGTGGATGGTTTTTTGCTCCTCAATACCCCGGCCGACCACATCGCGGTCCCGGTACCGGTGGTGGCCATTTCAGCCCATTGCGCGGCTGAGGGCGTGACCAACCTCGTCCTCGATCATCATCTGGCCGTGGAGCAGGCTCTCAGCCACCTGCACGCGCTCGGCCACCGCCGCATCGCCTTCATGCGCGGCCCCCGGGCCATTCCCGATTCGGAGTTCCGCTGGGAGGCCATCCAGCAGGTAGCGCGCGAGATCAATCTCAAGATCGATCCGGCGCTCGTCATCCGCATCGACGCCGCCGGATGGTCGATGAAGGACGGACTCCATCCCATGGCGCCCGAGATCGGCTACAAGCCGATGCAGGCCCTGCTCGAGAGGACCCGCGAGTTCACCGCCGTCTTCTGCTTCAACGACATCGCCGCGATCGGCGCCATCCGCGCCCTCAAGGACGCCGGACTGCGCGTTCCCGACGACGTTTCCGTGGTCGGCTTTGACGACATCCAGTCCGCGGCCTACTCCACTCCCTCGCTCACCACCGTCCGCCAGCCGCTGCGCGAGATGGGCAAGCGCGGCGCGCAGATCCTGCTCGACCGCATCGCCAACCGCGAAAACAAATATTCTTCCGAGATCGTCATGGCCACGGAACTGGTGGTCCGCGAGTCCACCGGCCCCGCGCCCGCCTGCGCCAGCGAGCACGTTCTTGGGTTGCCGTGAAGTAAGCTTCCGCGGCGTATGCCGAGCCATACGGCAAGGCGGCGATCCGCCAGGCGCGATCTGGAGTAACATAAACTGAAACCCGGTTTTGCGAAGCCCGGTGCCTGCCATGCATGCTTGCGAACTGAACAAGTTGGAAGGGATCTTCACGCCGCTTCTGGTTCCCCTGGACGAGCGGAACCGGATCGACGAGCCGGAGTTTCGCCGCTTCGTTTCCTGGCTGATTGAGCGCGGCGTGCATGGCCTGTATCCGAATGGTTCGACGGGCGAGTTCACGCGCTTCACCCCGGAGGAACGACGCCGGATTGTCCAGGTGGTGGCGGAGGAGTGCGCCGGCCGGGTTCCCATTCTGGCGGGCGCGGCGGAAGCCAACGTGAAGGAGACGCTGGCGGCCTGCGAGGCCTACGCGGAGATGGGCGCGAGGGCCGTGGCCATCGTGGCGCCGTTCTACTACAGGCTCGGCCCCGAATCCGTGTACGCCTACTTCGCCGAGATTGCCCGCAACTCGCCGATCGACCTCACGCTGTACAACATTCCCATGTTCGCCAGCCCCATCGACGTGCCCACCATCCGGCGGCTGGCCTGCGAATTCCCCAGAGTGGTCGGCATCAAGGATTCATCCGGCGATCTGGCCTTCATGATGCGGATGATCACGGCGGTTCGCCCCGAGCGTCCGGATTTCTCGTTCCTGACCGGGTGGGAAGCCGTTCTGGTTCCCATGCTGATGATCGGATGCGACGGCGGTACCCATGCGTCCAGCAACGCAGTGCCGGAGATAACCCGGCGCATGTACGATCTGTATCGCGCGGGAGACAGCGCCGCGGCCATGAAATGGCAGTTCCGCATCCTCGAACTCTTCGACGCGATGCTCAACAACTTCGAATTCCCGGACGGCTTCAGGGCGGCGGCCGAGCTGCGCGGCTTTCACTTCGGCCGGGGACGCCAGCCCCAAACCAGCTCGCAGCGCATCGATCGCGCGGCCCTCAGCTCGGTTCTGCACTGCATTCTGGCGGACTTCGAGCTGGTCGAGCCGCCGCCGGCCGGCTGCCCCGTGCGCACCGGGGACACGACGCAGGATATGGTGAAGCAGGTGGCGGTCCGAGTCATGCATGAACTGAAAGCGCGGGGTGTGTTCTGAGCGAGGCCCTTGCCCTGATCGAGATTGGCGGCTGGTCGCCGGCCATGGTGGTGCTGGACGCCATGGAGAAGAACGCGTCGGTGCGCGTGCTGCAGACGGAACTGAACGACGCGCCCGGAGTCACCATCACACTGGCCGGGCGTATCGGCGATGTTCAGTCCGCCACCCGCGCAGCGCAAGAGACCGCCCAGGCCATGCAGACCGCCGTTCTGACGCACATTATCCCGCAGCCTTCGGAGGGAACAAGCTCCGCATGGCAGGCAGCGAAAGACTTCAACCCCCTTATCGAACAGTCGTCCGTCCACAAACCGGAGGAACCTATGAACGACCAGGCAAGCTTTGCCGTGGGACTTATTGAGACCCAGGGATTCACCGCCGTCTTCGAAGCCATCGACACCGCCCTTAAGACCGCGAACGTCGAGGTGCTGGCCCGTGAAAAACTGGGCGGCGGATACATCACCATCCTCATCAAGGGCGACGTCGCCGCCGTCCGCGCCGCCGTGGACGCGGGCAAGGCCCACGTGGAGGGCCTGGGCAAGCTGATCGCCGCCCACGTGATCCCCAGCCCCAGCCAGGGAGTACTGTCCCTGCTGCCGAAGTAGGGGCGCAGGGCGCTCATCGAGACTATTGAACTCAACTATGCTTAAGCCCGTATCCTAGTGTCGGGAGGCTTGGGTGAGTGACAGACCATGTACATCGCGACAAGCGATCCCTCATCATGGCGGCTGTCCATTCCAAGAATACGAAACCTGAACTCGCAGTCCGCAAGATCGCCCATGGCCTCGGTTATCGCTATAGGTTGCATGTTGCAGACCTGCCTGGCAAGCCGGATTTAGTGTTCCCCTCCCGTCGCAAGATAATTTTTGTACACGGCTGTTTCTGGCACCGCCATCCGCGATGCCGGTATGCCACGTCTCCGAAAACTCGACCTGCATTTTGGCAGAAAAAGTTTTGCACAAACGTTGCACGCGACCGCCGCACACGGCGGCAACTGAGGAAATTGGGGTGGAGTATCCTAACTATCTGGCAGTGTGAATTGAAAAATCCGCATAAGTTGGAAGTGCGTATCGATGAATTTCTTGCGGACTGAGATCAACCGACGGCGACCGATAGGCGTGGACCTCTTTGCGGGGGCTGGAGGATTGTCGCTCGGTTTCGAACAGGCCGGCTTTGACGTCCGCGCAGCAGTGGAGATCGATCCTGTGCACTGCGCTGTCCATGAATTCAATTTCCCCAAGTGCATTTCCATTTGCGGGGACGCAACGGCCCTGACAGGCGCACACATCCGCAAGGCGGCCCGGCTCGGCAGTGCACGGGTCGATGTTGTATTCGGTGGCGCACCGTGTCAAGGCTTCTCGCTCATGGGGAAGCGAGCACTGGACGATCCCCGCAATTGCCTCCTGCTGGAGTTCGTTCGCCTTACATCTGAACTGAACGCCAATTACTTCGTCTTCGAAA